>JALNWC010000144.1 GCA_023231075.1 Rhodoferax sp. | reverse complement strand
CTTGTCACCCATGATCCGGATCGACTCCGGTGTGGGACCGATGAACTGGAACCCACTGCGCTCCACCCGTTCAGCAAAGTCGGCGTTTTCGCTCAAAAATCCGTATCCGGGATGAATGGCTTCGGCGTCAGTGACTTCCGCGGCCGAAATGATCGCGGGCATGTTGAGGTAACTTAGCGCCGACGAGGCTGGCCCGATGCACACCGCCTCTTCGGCCAGCTTGACGTACTTGGCCTCGCGATCAGCCTCGGAGTACACCATCACGGCCTTGACGCCCAACTCTCGACAGGCGCGCTGGATCCGCAAGGCGATTTCGCCCCGATTGGCAACCAGAATTTTTTTAAACATGAAGGACGCCTGACCTTAATCAATGATGAAGAGGGGTTGGCCATATTCGACCGCCTGACCGTTATCAGCCAGAATGCGCCGCACCGTGCCACTCTTGTCAGACTCGATTTCATTGAGGATTTTCATGGCCTCGATGATGCACAGGGTCTGGCCTTCCTTGACAACATCACCGACCTCGACAAAGGACTTGGCCCCGGGCGAAGCAGAACGGTAAAACGTGCCCACCATGGGCGACTTGACGGTGTGACCGGTTTCGACCGGTGCAGCCACCACAACCGCTTCAGCGACAGCGACTGGCGCCAAGGGGGCCTGGCTGACAGGCTGACTGAGGGGCGCAAAATGCTGAACCATGGCACTCCCGCCTTTGACGATGCGAATTTTGCCTTCGGCTTCGGTGATTTCAAGCTCGGAGACGTTTGATTCCGACACCAGGTCGATCAATGTTTTGAGTTTTCTGAGGTCCATGGGTTCTCCAACGAAAAATAAGTAACAGCCAACAGAAATTCACTTGAACTTGTCTGAAATTGCAATTAATTTTCAGCAAAACAAGCTAACTTGGCTTTATTTTACATTTTCTTTACCGAGTCAATCAAACCGGCAAACGCTCCCAGAGACGCAGGTCGTCGCGCGACAGCTTGCCCATTTTACGATGCAGAACATCACCCTTCGAGCCGAACACCACAGTAAAAGGCAAGGCACCATTTGAATTCCCAAGCGACCGACTCACCTCGATGCCCGGGAAACCTGCCAAAGCCACCGGAAAAGAGAGCGGCGACCGGGTTAAAAATCGTGTCACCGGAGCGGCTTGATCAACCGCCAAACCCAGAACTTGCCAGCCTTTTTTCTTGTTTTCCATGAAGAAATTGTCTATTAACGGCAGTTCTTCAATACATGGCGGACACCAGGTAGCCCAAAAATTCAGCACCAAGGGTCTTCCTTTGAAGGCGCGCATTGACAGCATGCCCCCCTCCAATTGCCCAAACTGCTGCTGCCAGAACAGCTGTTCCGCCTCCGCGAGCGATTGCGCCTGACGCCTCGCGGTGCGCCAGGCCAACCCAGCCCCCCCACCGGCCAGAGCCAGTCCGGCCGCCGCAGCCAACCAACCACGCCTGGACGACTTCGAGGCGCTCATGCAGCACGTTGCGATAGCAAGCGTTGCACGGCCGTGATATCGCCGCGCGGTGACCGACCTTTGGCATCAAATTTAAGTGCGCCCCGGAGATCGTCAAAGTCATAAATCATCAGATGCACCCCAATATCCTCATTCAACTCAACACAAAACGCATGCACACTCAAGGCGTCGACCGCCTCGCCATGGAAGCCCTTGACCGTGCGAGCCACATAATTTACCCGCTGGTCAATCAGTGCGATCTCTGCCGACTTGCTGTCGTCACAAAATAGCTGCAGGTAAATATCCGACTTCCGCGTGGCCGTGCCATGCCACACCGCCCCCCCCAGATGAGGCCGGAACTCGGACAGGCGCGTCATCCAGTCCAGCGCCAAACGCCGCAAGGCCTGCAATTCATGCGGCTGGGTGTCTGCGCAAAACACCGCAATGTAATCCATCACGGCGTCTTCGAGCACTTCGTTTGACGGCAGCGACCCGCGTCCACTCAAGCCCAGCTCTTTGGCTGCCCGACGTTTGGCGGGGCCATACTCCAGCCCCTCCTCCACCACCCAGCGCGCGGCTTGTGCCGCAATTTCAGATTGATCATCAGTCATAGCGCCTGCATTTTGCACTGATCGAGGTTCTCTGCCAGCGCCAAGGGAATGGGCGCGGCGGCGACTGGCTGGGCACCTAAAATCAGATCATGCATATTCACATTCTTGGCATCTGCGGCACCTTCATGGGAGGACTTGCCGCCCTGGCACGCGAAGCAGGCCACACCGTCACCGGCTGCGACGCAAGCGTTTACCCACCCATGAGCGACCAGTTAGGCGCCCTGGGCATTGACCTGATGGAAGGCTATGGCGCCGACCAACTGGCACTCAAGCCCGACATGTTTGTGGTGGGCAACATCGTCAGCCGCGCGCACTTGAGCGACGGCAGCCCCAAGTTCCCGCTGATGGAGGCCATTCTTGACGCCGGCCTGCCCTACACCAGCGGCCCCCAATGGCTGGCCGATCACATCTTGCCGGGCCGCCATGTGGTCGCCATTGCCGGCACCCACGGCAAGACCACCACCACCGCCATGACCAGCTGGATTCTGGAATGCGCCGGCTTGCGACCCGGTTTTTTGATCGGCGGCGTGCCGCTGAACTTTGGCACATCGGCGCGGCTGGGCCAGGGCAAGGCGTTTGTGATTGAGGCCGATGAGTATGACACCGCCTTTTTTGACAAACGCAGCAAGTTTGTGCATTACCGGCCGCGCACCGCCGTGCTCAACAACCTGGAGTTTGATCACGCCGACATTTTTGACGATCTGGCGGCGATTGAGCGGCAATTTCACCATTTGCTGCGCACCGTGCCAGGCGCCGGCGCGCACGGCAGCGGCCGGGTGGTCGTCAACGGTCTTGAGGAGAGCCTGGCCCGCGTGCTGCACATGGGCTGCTGGAGCGAGGTGCGCAGCTTTGGCGCCGCGGTCAGCGACTTCACCTCGCAAGGCGATCCGAACGACTTCGAGGTTTTATTTGAGGGCCAACCCGTCGGCCGCGTGACCTGGCCGCTGACCGGCAACCACAACCAGCTCAACGCGCTGGCCGCCATGGCTGCTGCCGAGCACCTGGGCGTGACACCGCAGGTGGCCGCACAGGCGCTGGGCAGTTTCGAGAACGTGAAGCGACGCATGGAACTGCGCGGCACCGTACCGACCGCGACCGGAAACATCACGGTTTACGACGACTTTGCCCACCACCCCACGGCCATTCGCACGACCGTGGACGGCCTGCGTCGCACACTCAAGGCGGGTGAGCGCATCCTGGCGGTCTTTGAGCCACGCTCCAACACCATGAAACTGGGCGCCATGAAGGCGCAATTACCCTGGAGTCTGGAGCAGGCGGATCTGGCCTTTTGCCACAGTGCCGGCCTGGGTTGGGACGCCACGGAGGTGCTGGCCAGCCTGGGCACGCGGGCGCTGGTGACAGACCACATCGACACCCTGGTCGAGCAGGTCAGCCAGGCCGCCCGCGGCGGTGATCACATTCTGTGCATGAGCAACGGTGGTTTTTCCGGTGTCCATGCCAAGCTGTTGCAGGCCCTGCGCAAGGCATCAGGCGGGGGACGCCAAACCGCTTTGCCAGAGCCCCCCCAAGCCCGCGTTGTTTAACGCGCGCGCCGTGCCAATACGGCATTTGACAGGATGTCCAGACATTCAAGCGAATCATCCCAACCCAGGCAGGCATCGGTGATGCTCTTGCCAAATTCGAGCTTGTCGGGTTTGTCTTTGCCCGGCGTGAACTTTTGCGCGCCGGCGTTCAGGTGGCTTTCCACCATCACGCCAAACACCTGGTGCGAACCGCTGGCCATCTGGGCGGCAATGTCGCGCGCCACGTCGAGCTGCTTTTCGTGCTGCTTGCTGCTGTTGGCGTGGCTGCAATCCACCATCAGGGTGGCGGGCAGTTTGGCTTTTTCAAGTTCGGCACAAGCCGCCGCCACGCTGGCTGCGTCGTAGTTGGGCGCCTTGCCGCCGCGCAAAATGACGTGACAGTCCTTGTTGCCCTTGGTTTGCACAATCGCCACCTGGCCATTTTTGTGCACCGATAAAAAATGATGACCGCCGGCGGCCGCCTGAATCGCATCGGTGGCGATCCGGACGTTGCCGTCGGTGCCATTCTTGAAGCCAATCGGCGCCGACAAGCCTGACGCCAGCTCGCGGTGCACCTGGCTCTCGGTGGTGCGGGCACCAATCGCCCCCCAGGCAATCAGGTCGCCCAGATACTGGGGCGAAATCACGTCCAGAAACTCGCTGCCGGCGGGCAGACCCAGCCGGTTGATCTCGATCAGCAACTGGCGAGCGATACGCAGGCCTTCGTCGATGCGGAAAGATTCGTCCAGGTAGGGGTCGTTGATCAAACCTTTCCAGCCCACCGTGGTGCGCGGCTTCTCGAAATACACCCGCATCACAATTTCGAGCGTGTCAGCGTATTTGTCGCGCTGCTCTTTCAGGCGGCGCGCATACTCGATGGCCGCCGCCGGGTCGTGAATCGAGCAGGGTCCGATGATCACCAGCAGCCGGTCATCCTTGCCCGCCATGATCTGATGAACATGGCGCCGGGTGCTGCTGATCATCTTTTCCACGGGCGTGCCCTGAATCGGAAAGAAGCGGATCAAATGCTCGGGGGGAGGCAACACGGTGATCTCCTTGATGCGTTCGTTGTCGGTCTGACCGGTCCGATCAGTGGCGGGATTTGGCACCGAGGTGCCCCAGGCATCTTTATCGGCAGTGGCTTTGGCATTCATGGACAGGTTCCCCATCAAGTTGAAATCAAAAGTACATAAAAAAACCGCCGGGGTTGCCGGCGGTTTTTGGAGGATCAGGACGTTTGGATCAGCTACGTTCAGAACTCTCTACCGCCGGCGGCGCTTGAGAACCAAAAATAGCCAAAGAAAAATTTCACTGAGCTCATGGGATTGAAATGTAGCACAGTCGCCTCAGCCCGAGCTGACAAGGCCGATCTGGCACGACCCCATCAGGCCGTGCCACCGACCGTCAGGCCATCGATGCGCAGCGTGGGTTGCCCCACACCGACCGGCACACTCTGCCCCTCTTTGCCGCAAGTGCCGACACCGCTGTCGAGTTTCATGTCGTTGCCGATCATGCTGACGCGCTTCAGGACTTCGGGCCCGCTGCCCACCAGCGTTGCGCCCTTGACCGGGTACAGGATTTTGCCGTTTTCCACCCAGTAGGCCTGGCTCGCCGAGAACACGAACTTGCCCGAGGTGATGTCCACCTGGCCACCACCGAAGTTGGTGGCATACAGGCCTTTCTTGATGCTGGCCACGATTTCTTCAGGGGCCTTGTCGCCGCCCAGCATGTAGGTATTGGTCATGCGCGGAATCGGCACGTGGGCATAGCTCTCACGCCGCCCATTCCCCGTTGGCTTGACGCCCATCAGGCGGGCGTTCATGGCATCCTGGATATAGCCCTTGAGAATGCCGTCCTCAATCAGCACATTGCGGCCACTGGCGTTGCCTTCGTCATCGACGTTGAGCGAACCGCGCCGGTCGCTCAAGGTGCCGTCGTCCAGCACGGTCACCCCTTTGGCGGCCACGCGCTGGCCGATGCGGCCGCTGAAGGCACTGGAACCCTTGCGATTGAAGTCGCCTTCCAGTCCGTGGCCGATGGCTTCGTGCAGCAAAATACCGGGCCAGCCAGCGCCCAGAACGACCGTCATTTCACCCGCGGGCGCGGGTCGCGCCTCCAGGTTGGTGAGCGCAGCCGACACCGCTTCATCGACGTACTGACCGATCAGTGCGTCGTCAAAATAGGCAAAGCCAAAACGACCGCCGCCGCCGGCTGAACCCACTTCCCGGCGGCCTTGCTGTTCCGCGATCACGGTGACGCTCAGTCGCACCAGCGGGCGCACATCGGCCGCCAGGGTGCCATCGGCACGCGCCACCAGCACCACGTCGTATTCCGCCGCCAGCCCCGCCATGACTTGCGCCACGCGCGGGTCTTTGGCGCGCGCCAGCTGTTCGACTTTCTCCAGCAGCTTGACCTTGGCGGTGCTGTCCAGGCTGGCAATGGGGTCCAGCCCGCTGTAGAGGGATCGGGAAGATGCTATTTTTTTGCTGGGCACGCGCACGCGCCCAAGCTGCGCGCTGCTGGAAATGGAACGCACCGTGCGGGCCGCATCCAGCAGGGAGGCCTCAGAAATATCATCCGAATACGCGAAAGCCGTTTTTTCGCCGCTCACCGCACGCACGCCCACCCCCTGGTCAATGGAGAATGAGCCGGTCTTGACGATGCCTTCTTCCAGGCTCCAGCCCTCGGAGCGGGTGTACTGGAAATACAGGTCCGCTTCATCCACTTGGTGCGCCTTGATCTCGGCCAGCGCGCGCGCCAGGTGAGATTCGTCCAGACCGAAAGGGGTGAGCAACAGGGACTTGGCAACCGCCAGGCGTTCGAGAGTGGGTTCGCGTGAAATCATCATGCGATTCTAGGGCTTGGGGTCAACAGTACGGTTGAACCTGCGGCTCAACCCTTGTATCCATGCGACAACCCACAAAACAGCCGACATCCGACATCCGACAAGATATTGAGGACAGAGCAAATCTCAATCAGTTGAGGACAGAGCAAATTTGCTGCGCAAATCTTGGTCTGTCCCGCAAACGCAAAATTTTCTTGGTCTGTCCCGCAAAGTGACAGCCAACATCCGACAAAATGTTGATGACAGAGCAAATTTGCTGCGCAAATCT
>JALNWC010000143.1 GCA_023231075.1 Rhodoferax sp. | reverse complement strand
GGTTGTGGTCCAAGCGAATATCAGGATTCATGACACAGAAATACCGACCGCTGGACTGTTTAAAAGCCTGATTGTGATTGGCACCAAAACCCAGCGGGCTGGCGTTGCGAATGATTTTTATCGGGAAAAATGATTCCAACTCTTGAAATTCAATTGACTCGGGTATATTGATAGTCAAAATAATCTCTAAATCTGAAAATTTACATTGACTTTTTATATCTTTTAACAATTCAGAAATCAAGTCCAACTGGCCGTGACTGACCACTGAAACCGAAAGCATCGGGTGCTTGATAATCGCAGAACTCATACCCCACCAACCTGCTTTTGCTCGTGCCCGGTCACAGGTAAGTTCGCAAGATACAAGCAAACCATGTTCACGAACTCAGATTCTTTGACAACGACTAACCGCTCATTCATCGCAATGCCCTCGGATGCAACAGGCGTCGCTATAACCGTCGCACCTGCGTCGAGCATTTGAAGTACTTTGATCTTCACCCCTGCACCTAGACGGAGTGGTGCGACACACAGCGTTGCAGCCCTAAGCGCTGGAACCGGATCATCAATCGCGCCAGTCACAACAACGCCGTTCACAACCTTTGCCAACAATCTAAGTGACAGTCTTGGTTGCAGTCCGAGAATCCAAAGTTTAGCTTGAGGAAAAACACGTCGAATCAAATAAAACTGGAATATGATAAAGTGCATCATCGACCAATGATTCTCTGGTCGTTGCATATTACCAAAAAAAACGAGATTACAACCGCCTTCAAAATATGGAAGAATAGTTGAAATCGGTCGTCCATTGATGACCGTACCTGGGCGCTGATCCTTTGGCTCACTTATAACTATTTCACCGATAAATTCCAAACTTCGCAAAAGCAGCATGTCCTTTTCGGACAGAACATGACAACGAGTTACATATGAAATCAGTCGTTTTTCAGTTTTAGAAACCTGACTTGAGAAAACACCAAGAAAAGCACGTCGACTAATATTTTGGGATACCACATCGTGTACAAAATAATCAATTTCCGTACCGGTAAAATATGGAACAAACCCCAAGCACGAAGCAAAATCGAACCAAATCCGGCAATTTCCCAAGACCGTCAAAGTCTTTTTAATAATAATAATATTTTTCTCGCTACTACGCGTGAAAAACCATGGCGCCAGCAAACTACCCCAACGCAACCCTCGAATAATACCTAGCAACGAATCCGCCGCACTTTGATTAAATGTTTTATAACTGGCACACAAATCAACCACAGCAGGGTTGGCATATTGTCGATGCGATGCAAAACAAAGTACATGCACATCGAACCCCTCCGATACCCATTTGCGTAAACTAGCTTCGCACACACCCTCACCAGCCCCGATGAACCCACTGCCACCAGGGTGTGCGGAGGTAACAAACAATAAATTTGGCTTATTCATCTACCCCACCAAATCCTTGATTGGAAAAATCTCAAACCACGCCAAGATGTGAGCTTTTCAGCCAAATAAATGCGCCAACGCGGTATTAGGCGGGTATTCGTTGAGATTAGACAACCATCACGAGAAATCTCACCTGACAAACGATGTTCAAAGTAAATGCATCGCGCCTTGATTGCAAATAAACGCTCATCGACTGCGTATCGCCTTAGGCCGGGCCAAGCAAAGGCAGGATGACCATATTGTATAAAAGCACGTATAAACTCCCGAAAATTCGCGGGCAAGTTCGCACCCCAATTTTTATGACTTACATCCAAATCGCGCCTCACACCATCAGTATCAGCGTAACTGGGTAGCGCCAATAGCGTGGCGAAAGCGAAGCGATTAAGCATAAAACCATAGGAAGAAACGTACATCGGTAGGTGACTCCAGACATTCCGGTGACACAGCATGGTATAGCGATCCGTTCTGCCACATATGGCAGGTACCTGAAGTTGAGCAAGCAAATTTTTGTAGTACATCAACTCACGCAAATTGACAAATGCCCCCCGACTTATAAAGAGGCTGTCATTCAGGAACAAAATTACCTCCGTCAGTGCAGTAGAACGACTAAGCCCTTCTAAATATGCTGAAAAATCATGATCAGAGTTGCTTCCATGGATAAAAATCCAATCACCATCATCTGCAGGCAACTCCCTCCTTTTATTATCAACAATCACACCAACAAACCGAATTTTCAATTTAAGGGCCAACTGAATCAAAGCTACTCTCAGCTCTTGTGCCGTAAATGAGTAACAACATGCAACAACATGAACATCATTAAAATTAAACATTACATTAACAAAATAAACTCAAAAAAATTCCTTCACATGGAACTTAATCGTAAATAATTAGCTCAACTCATAGCTTTAGTAACCCGTATAAGGTACTGATATTCAAAAAATGATTTAAATATCGACAAGGTGGTAAAATTCAACCACCAAGTCTTTCTCCATTTCTCCAATCCGGTCGCATGAACGGCATCGACTGAACCTAGGGACTCCGCCAACTTGAGCGCGCTACGCCTTGTAAAGAACCGCAGATGTGTGCGATCTAACACACCGTCATCCGCATAGTCCCAACGACCCTGTGTCAACAAAGGCAGCACCACGCTAAAGTGCCGCACATTGGGTAAGCTAAGGATCAAAATGCCGCCATCGACTAAATGATCCTTCACAAACCGATCGATCACAACCCATGGATCCACCAAGTGTTCGAGTACATCAAGACAAATAATCAGATCGAAATGACCCAGAGCATGCGGAGACGGCTGGCTTTCAATATCCATGCAATGCACACTGTCCGCGTATTGGGCGGCGACGTTGGCAGCATCAGAAACCATTTCAAGCCCCACGGCCTGAAGTCCTTGGTATTTCTGCTTCAGCCACCCCAATGTAGCCCCAGAGCCACAACCAATCTCAAGCACGCGACCGCATTCGTGGGGCAACAAAGGCTCAATCTCTCTGCGCGCATGCGCAAAGTAGTCACCTGATTTAGTTGAATAACTTTGCATATCCCAAAAATCTCAAAATTTGATGCCAGTCGGCGGGCTTTGGGACTGTTTGTGCCACATCCAGGCCAAAACGCCGTAGTCTACGATGCTTCTCAGCAGCCAGGCCCACGCCGCGCCAACGAGACCCAGCCGTGAAATAGCAAAAAACACCAGCAGTGCGTAGGGAATCAACTCGGCAGAATGCAACAGGGCGACCGCCCGAACCTTGCCAACAGCCTGCAAGGCGGTAAATGGAATTTGCGCCACCGCATTCACACCAAAAGCCAAAAGCAAAATCTGCGTGAGCGTGGCACTTTGTTGCGCAAAGTCGGCACCCAACCACAGCGTCAGCGCCCAGGGCGCGGCCACCCCCCCCAGCACCACCAGAAACGCCACCACGGCCGCACTGAAAATACTTGACCGTCTGACCAATTGATGCGCCTGGTGCAGGGCGCCTGGATCAGTTGCTGCGGCCAAACTCGACAGCCGCGCCAATTCAGGCAACAACACGCTGCACAGGGCAGCGACCAGCACCGGCAAACGCGACACCATGTCAAACGGCACGGCATACACTGCCACCGAACTGGCAGCCAAGGTAGCACCAATCACAAACCGGTCAACATAAACGATCACAGGGCCGACCACGTTGCTCACCGTGACCCAACCGCCGAAGGACAACAGGCGACGCAGCCAAGACAAGGTGCTGTGCCGTAGCAACGCAGCAGGCATAGTGGTCATACCGTGCCCAATTTCAGCGGCTACCAATGCCCACAAAACAAGCAGATGCAACACACGCACCAAGAAAATACCGAGGCAAGCCCAGACCAGGCTGGGAGAAAATAATGCGGTAAGACAGGGGCCGACCACAAGCAATATGCCGGTGGGGATACGAAGCATGTTCAACGCTCTGAATGCCCCCACACCCTCCAGATGGCCTCGGAGTGCCGAAGACAAGAGCAGCAGCGGCAAGCTAGGCAATGTCCATAGCAGAGCCAAATGCACTTCAGCGACCAAGGCAGTTGAACTTAGCTTAAAAGGTGTGCCCCAAATTGCGACGCAAATGCCAAGCACCGCAGCCATCACCACGCCAACCACCATCAGCAACACTGAAGCCGATCCCAACACATGTATTTCATCCGCCACCGCACGCTGCCCACCTGCCCGCGCTGCAGCAACCGCCACCGTCACCGCCCGGCCCAGGCCCATGTCCAGAAAACTGAAGTAGCCAACCACCACCCACACCAATGACAACACCCCCAACCGCTCCTGCCCCATATAGCGCATCAACCAAGGTACTGCCGCCAATGCAGCAAACATGGGCACCACGGTGCCCATGAGCGACCATAGGGCAGAGTTGAAGAATTTACGAGGTAAGCGGGCAGTTTTGGGCATTTTGATCAAATTCATCTGAGCTGCCGCCACACAAAATGGCATCAAATGGCGCAAACTCGCCGACGAAAAGGCGCAGAGGAACGCCCTTGATTGGATATGGATGTCTGTAGTGTGGGCCAAATAGCCACACCGCCGTGTCCTCACCAAAAGTGGCGGTCGCAGCGTAGCGTATGGCCTGGATTTGATCAGTACGTAGGCGCATGTGAGCACAGGATAATCGTGGGCAAATTTCAGTCGGTATCACCGTCCTTTTCGGTTGCCTCTTTGCCCGGAATACGATGGTATCCACCGGTTTTGGGGGCACCTTTGAACTCGATGAGGGCTTGAGCTTTGAGCTGCTTGAGCCAGCGTTCGATGGTTCGCTGCGTTACCGCGAAAGTGACAGCCATTTCACCCGCTCTTTGGCCGGGGTTGGCCTGAATATGGGCAAGAAGACCATTTACACCGACATTTACACCGACATTTACACCGACATTTCTCACCTCGCCAAGGTGGTGCGGCAAAACAAAAGTCATCACAACGGATTCGGTTCGCTCTTGCAGGGTTGGCACAGGCAACCCGGCTGCTTGCATCAGGCTGGCAATTTTTAGCGTACCCCGTCCCCAAGTCTCGATGATGCCACGACGATGGAACACCCTGGCGATCCACGGATTCCATGGCCTGGATTCGTGCGGCTGGTAAAGCATTTCAGGAGTCAGGCCAAAGTGCAGCTCGCCAGGCGAGATCACCTCCAGCCGATCGTCATACAAAGCCACTGACACCGAGCCTGCCGCGCTGGCGTAGTCGCGGTGCACAAATGCGTTGGCCAGTGCTTCGCGAACGGCCTCCGCAGGCAGCGCGGGGGTGTCGATGCGGGCCATTTGACCGGGCACAACTTTGCCGGCCACGGGCATCCAGTCAATCAAAAACCGCTCGGCCCGGCGCATCAGGGCAAAGGCGTTGCCAGAGTATTGGCGGTTGTCCAGAAATTCGTCGCGTGTGGTGTCTTTGAAGCGGGCCACGCGCAGATTGAATTGAGGAAACGCCGGGATGGATTGATCGTCTTGGCAAAACAGGGCCACAGCAGCGCAACTGAGTTGGTCCCCTTGCACCAGCAGGCCCAAGCCGCGCAACAAGCCCATGGGGTCGCGGGTACCGGGGTCTTCCATTCGGCCCCGGCGGATAGCTTCTTCGATGGTGACAACGAGCTCGTTGCGGTCCAACGTGTTGATTTCGCAGCCAACGGCGGGCTGCATTTCCCACCGGTCAGTGGCGTGCATGGATTCGGCCAACAAACGCTGGTAGCTGGCACGCGGCAGGATGCGGGTGGTGTTGAGCACTCGCTCATAAGGCACGCCGCGGTACGAGACAGGTGCGTTCGTGGCGCGATCTACCTGGACGAGCAGCACCTCCAAGCCAAGCGCATCGCTTTCAGATAATGGAATGCGCTGCAGACGCGGCTTCACCGGTGGCTCGAACCCCTGAAACTCGTGGGCCAATTCTTCAAGCGTGCGGTCGGTTACTTTTTGGCCTACCACTTTGCCGGATGGCGTCACGCCAAAAACCACTTGCCCGCCTTGCCCGTTGGCCAAGGCGCACAGACTCCGACAGGCACGGTCTTTCTCTGCCGTGGACTTTTAAGTTCCAGCGTCTGCGATTCGCCTGCGGCGATGAGGGTTTGAAGGGCAGCGAGGTTCATTAACGCCCTATAGGGTCAGAAAATCCTGGTAAGCCTGCTTCAGACCATCCTGTAAAGTCACCTGCGCCTGCCACCCCAGCGCATTCAACCGGGTGCTGTCCATCAGCTTGCGCGGGGTGCCGTCGGGCTGGGTGGCATCAAAAGTGATCTGGCCGGGGTAGCCCACGGTGTCGCTCACGGCGTGCGCCAGTTCGGCAATGGTGATGTCGCTGCCATAGCCGACGTTGATGTGGCTCAGCATGGGGCTGGTGTGCTGGTCGTACACGGCTTTGGGCAGGTTCATCACAAGTTGGTGGGCTCCAGCGGGCCGGTCAACAAGGCGTCTTCACGCATGGGCTGCGGCGCCAGGCGCGGGTAGATGCAGCTGCTGCCCAAAAACAACAGTTTTTGCACGCCATGCTGAAAAGCTGCCTCGATCACGTTGGCCTGCACCATGAGGTTTTGGTAGATGAGGTCGGCCCGGTAGGTGTTGTTGGCATGGATGCCGCCCACTTTGGCTGCGGCCATGTAGACCTGGGTGGGTTTTTCTTGTTGGAAGAATTCGTTGACGATGGCCTGGTTGGTGAGGTCGAGCTCGGCGTGGGTGCGGATGATGAGGGTGGCTTGGAGTTGGCGCACTATTGCCGAGCCGACCATGCCCCGGTGGCCGACAACGTAGATTTTTTGAGCGGACATCATGCTCTTTGGTGCGGTTTTGCTGTGACTGCAGATGT
>JALNWC010000142.1 GCA_023231075.1 Rhodoferax sp. | reverse complement strand
CGGGGTCACCTGGGCGAACTTGGTCTTGTAGAGCGCCCGGTTGTCAATGACATGGGCTTCGTCGCGCCAGGCGGCAAGGCTTGCGGCCTGCACCACCGGGCTCATGGCACAGCCGTGGTAGGTGCGGTACAGCAGAAATTGCGCCATGATGGCGGCGTCGCCCGCGACAAAACCGCTGCGCATGCCGGGCAGGTTGCTGCGCTTGGACAGGCTGGTCAGCGAGATCAGGTTTTTGAAGTCGGTGCGGCCCAGCTTGACGGCGGCTTCCATGCCGCCCAAGGGGGGTTTGTCGCGGAAATAAATCTCGCTGTAGCACTCGTCGGAGGCAATGACAAAACCAAAGCGGTCGCTCAAGTCAAACAGTTTTTGCCATTCACTCAGGGGCATCACCGCGCCGGTGGGGTTGCCCGGCGAGCAAACGAAAAGTTGCTGGGTGCGCGCCCACACCGACGCCGGCACGCTGTCCCAGTCGGGGGTAAAGTTGCGCGCCGGGTCGCTGGCCACGTAATAGACTGAAGCCCCGGCCAGCAGCGCCGCGCCTTCGTAGATTTGATAGAACGGGTTGGGGCAGACCACCAGCGGTTTTTGACCAGAAGCGCTGGCGGCGCCGGGGTTGATGACGGTTTGCGTGAGGGAAAACAAGGCTTCGCGCGAGCCGGCCACCGGCAGCATCTGCGTGAGCGGGTTCACGCTCAGGCCGTAGCGGGTGTGCAGCCATTGGGCAAACGCCTCGCGCAGCGCGGGCTCACCCGCCGTGGCCGGGTAGCTGGCCAAGCCGCTGGGCGTGCGCTGGATGGCGTCCACCATGGCTTGCTGAATGAACGCCGGCGTGGCGTGCCTGGGTTCGCCCAGACCGAGGCTGATGGGCGCATAGGCCGGGTTGGGGGTGGTGCCGGAAAAAAGCTGGCGCAGCCGCTCGAAAGGGTAGGGCTGCAAAAGGGAGAGCAATGGATTCATGGGGCGCGATTATCCCTTGTCTGGTGCCCGATTTGCCATCTTGTGGGAGGCTCAGGATTCTGTGGGAGGCCCGCCTCGGGCCGATGGCTGTCGCTGGGTTCAATCGCGGCGAGGGCGCCGCTCCCACAGGGCGCCGCTCCTACGGGGCGCCGCTCCTACGGGCACATCCAGCCCCAGCCAGCGCTTTGCCGCGTTTTGCAGGATGGCGGGGTCGCCGGTGCTGAAAAGCAGGCACTCGCCCGGTGCGGACTCGGGTGCGAGGCTGCTCAGCATGCGTCGCGTCTGGCGTGCCACGGGCGCGCCGTTGTCCACCAAACGCACGCCAGGGCCGATCAGGGCTTGCAGCTGCTGGCTGGCAAAAGGGTAATGGGTGCAACCCAGCACCAGCGTGTCCACCTCGCCCGGCCCAGTACCCAAGCGGCCAATGGCTTGCGTGTATTGCACGCACAGCGCGGTCATTTGCTCCGTGTCATAGCGCTCGATGGCGTCGGCCAGACCATCGCAAGGCTGGCAGATGAATTGCGCCCGCTCGGCCAAGCCCGCCTGCAAGGTCTTGAACTTCTGGCTGTTCAGGGTGCCGCGCGTGGCCATGACGCCGATGCGCCCGGTCCGGCTCAGGGCGATGGCGGGCTTGAGGGCCGGCTCGACGCCGATGATGGGCAATTCGGGGTAGTCCTGGCGCAGCAAGTGAATGGCCGCCGCCGTGGCGGTGTTGCAGGCCACCACCAGGGCCTGGATGGCCAGCTCGGGCTGCCGGAGCAATTGCCGGGTGATGACGCGCGCCCGCGCCAACACGAAGCCCTGGTCGCGCTCGCCATAGGGCGCAAAGCCGCTGTCGGCGACGTAGATGAAGTTTTCATGCGGCAACTCGGCCTGCAGCGCCTTCAGAATGCTCAGGCCACCGACGCCGCTGTCAAACACCCCGATCGGGGGTTTGCGCTGCGCCGCCTCAGGCACCGGCCACCGTGATGCCCTTGAATTCGCCGGTGGCGATGCGCTGCTGCCACTCGGCCGGGCCGGTGATATGGGCGCTGGTGCCGCCGGCATCCACGGCCACGGTCACCGGCATGTCGACCACGTCAAATTCGTAAATGGCTTCCATGCCGAGGTCGGCAAAACCCACCACCTTGGCCGTTTTGATGGCTTTGGAGACCAGGTAGGCGGCGCCGCCCACGGCCATGAGGTAGGCGCTCCGGTGTTTCTTGATGGCTTCGATGGCCACCGGGCCGCGCTCGGCCTTGCCGATCATGGCGATCAGGCCGGTCTCGGCCAGCATCATCTCGGTGAAACCGTCCATGCGGGTGGCGGTGGTCGGGCCGGCCGGGCCCACGGCCTCGTCACCAATCGGGTCCACCGGGCCGACGTAGTAAATGACGCGGTTGCTGAAGTCCACCGGCAGCTTCTCGCCTTTCTTCAACAAATCCTGGATGCGCTTGTGGGCGGCGTCGCGGCCGGTCAGCATCTTGCCGTTGAGCAACAGGGTGTCGCCGGGTTTCCAGCTGGCCACCTCGGCCTTGGTCAGGGTGTCGAGGTTGACCTTTTTGCTCTTGACATAGTCGGGCGCCCATTGCACATCGGGCCAGCTGTCGAGTGACGGCGGCGTCAGGTACACCGGGCCGCTGCCGTCCATGACGAAATGGGCGTGGCGCGTGGCGGCGCAATTGGGGATCATGGCGATCGGCTTGCCCGCAGCGTGGGTCGGGTACATCTTGATCTTGACGTCGAGCACGGTGGTCAGGCCGCCCAGGCCCTGCGCGCCAATGCCCAGGGCATTGACCTTGTCGAACAGTTCCAGCCGAAGCTTTTCCACGTTGGAAAGCTCGGCGCCGCTGGCCGCCTTGGCCTGCAACTGGTACATGTCGAGGTCGTCCATCAGGCTTTCCTTGGCCATCAGCACGGCTTTCTCGGCGGTGCCGCCAATGCCGATGCCGAGCATGCCGGGCGGGCACCAGCCGGCGCCCATGGTCGGCACGGTTTTCAGCACCCAGTCGACCACCGAGTCGCCGGGGTTGAGCATGGCCATCTTGCTTTTGTTCTCGCTGCCGCCGCCCTTGGCGGCCACCGTGACTTCGACGGTGTTGCCGGGAACGATCTCGGAAAAGATCACGGCCGGCGTGTTGTCCCTGGTGTTCTTGCGCTCAAACTGCGGGTCGGCGACCACGCTGGCGCGCAGCGTGTTGCCGGGGTCGGTGTAGGCGCGGCGCACGCCTTCGTTGATGGCGTCGTCGAGGCTGCCGGTGAAGCCTTCCCAGCGCACGTCCATGCCGACCTTGAGGAACACGTTGACGATGCCGGTGTCCTGGCAAATCGGGCGGTGGCCGGTGGCGCTCATCTTGCTGTTGGTCAAAATTTGCGCAATGGCGTCCTTGGCGGCGGCGCTTTGCTCGCGCTCGTAGGCCCGCGTCAGGTGGGCGATGTAGTCGGCCGGGTGGTAGTAGCTGATGTATTGCAGGGCGGCGGCGACGGATTCGATCAGGTCGGCTTGGCGGATGGTGCTCATTTAAGTGTCCTCAAGGTGCATGAAAAACCGGGTTTGACCACGGGCGTGATCAGATGCACCAGAGTTTAACCAGCCAGCCCCGACGCCTGGCTGACGTTCAGGTAGCCGACGCCTTCTGGCCTTGCACCATCTTCATGGCCGAACCGACCAAGGCGGCGACTTCGGTCATGTTGCTGGGAACGATCAAGGTGGTGGTGGCGTCTGCCGCGACACGGCTGTAGGCCTCGACCGCTTTTTCGGCCACCTTGAGCTGCACCGCCTGTTCACCGCCGGGCTGGCGAATGGCCGCAGCCACGCGCTCGATGGCCTGGGCGTTGGCCTCGGCCACCGCCAGAATGGCCGCCGCTTCGCCCTGGGCGTTGTTGATGGCCGCCTGCTTTTCGCCCTCGGAGCGGGCAATGAAGGCCTCACGCTCGCCGGTGGCAATGTTGATTTGTTCCTGGCGGCGGCCTTCCGAGGCGGCAATCAGGGCGCGCTTTTCGCGCTCGGCGGTGATCTGCTGCTGCATCGCGTGCAAAATTTCTTTCGGCGGCGTCAGGTCCTTGATTTCGTAGCGCAGCACCTTCACGCCCCAGTTCAGCGCGGCCTCGTCAATGGCTTGCACCACCTGGGCGTTGATGACGTCACGCTCTTCAAAGGTTTTGTCGAGTTCGAGCTTGCCGATGACCGAGCGCAAAGAGGTCTGCGCGAGTTGCGAGATCGCCATGATGTAGTTGCTGGAGCCGTAACTGGCGCGCATGGCGTCGGTCACCTGGAAATACAGAATGCCATCGACCTGCAGCTGGGTGTTGTCGCGCGTGATGCAGACCTGGCTCGGAATGTCGAGCGGGACCTCCTTGAGCAGGTGCTTGTAGGCCACCTTGTCGACGAACGGGATCAGGAAATTGAGACCCGGCATCAGGGTACCGGTGTATTTGCCCAGCCGCTCCACCACCCAGGCGTGCTGTTGCGGAACGACCTTGATGGACTGGGTGACAAAGATCACCGCGACGATAAACAGGATGAGGGCAACTTCCATTTCATTCTCCTAAAAATAACTAGAAATAACTAGAAACCGGTTGTCATTGCGGGCTCCGACCCGCAATCCATGACTTCTGGACTTCCTGGCTCCCGGATCGAGTCCGGGATGACAAAGTCAGGTCATGTCACGGACCTGTCACAATTTTTCAACCACCAGCCGGCTGCCGACGACTTCGACAATGCGGTGCAGGCCGGGGCTTGACGCCGCACCGGCGCGCAGCGACACGTTCCAGGTGGCGCCGCGGTATTTGGCGGTGCCGGTGCCGTCTTCGTTCCAGGCCTCGATGTGCAGGGTTTCGCCAATGTCGAGGTTGACGTCGCGGTTGGCGCCGGCGGGCAGGGCGGGCGGCTGGTGTCTCTTCACGCTGCGCCAGGCTACCACACAACCACCGCCCAGCAGTGCCGCCACCACCAGCTGCACCGTCACCGAGGCCCCCAGGTGCGCGGCGATGGCGGCCCCGGCCACGCCCAGCGACAGCATCAGCAGGTAAAAGGTGCCGCTCAGCAGCTCCAGCGCGATCAGTCCGCCGGCCAGCAGCCACCAGAGGGTCGATTCAGCCATGTTTGCTTCCGTTTATTTAGACCGGTCGCATTCTGCGGTAAAAATGCGTGTTCGCAACGGCCTTGACGCAATAAGTCCTTACACTTCGCGCCAATTTACTTTTTTCCCGCGTCGCTGGAGTCCGCCATGAAATTCCGCTTTCCGATTGTCATCATTGACGAGGACTACCGTTCCGAGAACGCCTCCGGCCTGGGCATCCGCGCCCTGGCGCAGGCCTTTGAGTCTGAAGGTTTCGAGGTGCTGGGTGTCACCAGTTACGGTGACCTGAGCCAGTTTGCCCAGCAGCAAAGCCGGGCCAGCACCTTCATTTTGTCGATCGACGACGAGGAATTCACCCCCGGGCCGGACCTGGACCCGGCGGTGGTGAATCTGCGCCATTTCATTGAAGAGGTGCGCCGTCGCAACCTCGATGTGCCGATCTACATCTACGGCGAAACCAAGACCAGCCGCCACCTGCCCAACGATATCCTGCGCGAGCTGCACGGCTTCATTCACATGTTCGAGGACACGCCCGAGTTTGTGGCGCGCCACATCATCCGCGAAGCCAAAAGTTACCTTGAGGGCGTGCAGCCGCCGTTTTTCAAGGCCTTGCTCGACTATGCCGAAGATGGCTCTTATTCGTGGCACTGCCCGGGTCACTCCGGCGGCGTGGCGTTTCTGAAAAGTCCGGTGGGCCAGATGTACCACCAGTTCTACGGTGAAAACATGTTGCGCGCGGATGTGTGCAACGCGGTCGAGGAACTGGGCCAGTTGCTCGACCACGACGGCGCCATCGGCAAGAGCGAGCGCAATGCGGCGCGCATTTTCAATGCCGACCACTGTTTCTTTGTCACCAATGGCACCAGTACCAGCAACAAGATGGTCTGGCACCACACCGTGGCGCCGAACGACGTGGTGGTGGTGGACCGCAATTGCCACAAATCCATCCTGCACGCGATCGTCATGACCGGCGCGATTCCGGTGTTTTTAAAGCCCACGCGCAACCACTTCGGCATCATCGGCCCGATCCCGAAAAGCGAGTTCGAACCCGCCACCATCAAGGCCAAGATCAAGGCCAATCCGCTGATCAAGACGCATTTGCCTGACGTGGACGTCAACCAGATCAAACCGCGCGTGCTGACGCTGACGCAGTCGACCTACGACGGCGTGCTGTACAACACCGAAACGGTCAAGCACATGCTCGACGGCTACGTGGAAAACATCCATTTCGACGAAGCCTGGTTGCCGCATGCGGCGTTTCACCCGTTTTACGGTACCTACCATGCCATGGGCAAGAACCGGGCGCGGCCGAAAAAGGCCATGGTGTACGCCACCCAATCCATTCACAAGCTGCTGGCCGGCATCAGCCAGGCCAGCCACGTGCTGGTGCAGGACTCGCAAACCGTCAAGCTCGACAAGCACCTGTTCAACGAAGCCTACCTGATGCACACCAGCACCAGTCCGCAGTACAGCATCATTGCCAGTTGCGACGTGGCCGCCGCCATGATGGAGCCGCCCGGCGGCACCGCGCTGGTGGAAGAAAGCATCGCCGAGGCGCTCGACTTCCGCCGTGCCATGCGTCAGATCGACCAGGACTACGGCAGCGACTGGTGGTTCAAGGTCTGGGGTCCGGACAAACTGGTGGAGGAGGGCATTGGCCGCGCCGATGACTGGATCATCAAGGGCGAGTCGCGCACCATCAAGGCCGGCGTGAACTGGCACGGCTTTGGCAAGATGGCCACCGGCTTCAACATGCTTGACCCGATCAAGTCCACCGTGGTGACACCGGG
>JALNWC010000141.1 GCA_023231075.1 Rhodoferax sp. | reverse complement strand
GTGTTCAGGCCGCCGAGCGAAGCCGAGTCGCTGATCCGGCCATCAAAACCCATTTACCCAAGGTGCGGCGCATTTCCAGCTACGGCCTGCCGCGCAACCTGCGCCACAAAACCGTGCCGGAACTGCAAGCGTTGCGCGCCCCGGGTCTGCCAAACTGCGCCCGAGCTGGCAGCGCGGGCTGTAGGTCATCCCCAAATTTCAAGTTCACTATTTCAAGCATGCTGAGTCCATTCAAAAACCTGCTTAACCAATTTTTCATGCCTGACAACGGCCAGGCAAGCATCGACGACGCGCGCAGCCTGCAACTGGCCACCGCCGTGCTGCTGGTCGAGGTGATGCGTTCTGACACCGCCGTGTCTGCCGAGGAGCGCAGCGCAACCCTGGCGGCGTTGCGCACCCAATTTGCCTTGAGCGACGACGAACTGGCCCGGCTGCTGGCGCAGGCAGAAGACACTGCCAAGAGCGCCAACGACTACTTTCGCTTTACCAGCGCGATGAACGAGCAGTTCACGCAGGCCGAAAAAATCCAGGTGGTGGAACACATGTGGCAGGTCGCCTTTGCCGACGGGCACCTGGACGCCAATGAAAATCACCTGATCAGCAAGATTGCCGGCTTGCTGCACGTGACGCACGGCGAGTACATCGCGGCCAAGTTGCACGCCAGGGAAGCCGCCCAACGGCGTTCTTAGCGGCAAGCTGAGCGTTGCGTTTTGCTTGCCGTCAGGCATTTCGGTTAACCTCGCCATCTTGGCAACCAAGGAACACCATGAAAAAACTCAACGTCACCATCAAGCTGGAAATGTCGGTCCCTGACGAATGGGAACTGTCTGAAACCTCGGAGGGCGGCCACGTGCTGAAGCTGCCCAACGGTCAGTTTCTGGACATCGCCATCGAGCCGCTGTTCGCCAGTGACCCCGACGAAACCTGGGCCAGCACCGAAGACGACGATGTGCTGAACGACCTGCTGGACATGGTGGAAAGCGAAGAAGTGGCCTACGAGTTCGTCACCCACTGAAGCCGGTCATCCCGGGGTCGAGCCCCAGCGCGTCGAACACCCGGATCGCGGCATAGGCGTCGTTGGCGGCGTACACCAGTTGCGCCTCGGTCAAGCGCGGATTGGCCCAATTGCTGGTGGCGGCTTTTTTGGATTTGATGAAGCGCTGCTGGAACATCACCGCCACCGCGCCTTTCACCCCCATGTCCTTGCGGTAGCCGCGCTCCCGGAACACCGTGTTCAGCTCCAGGATGCCCGCGGGGGCCACACCCAGCTTTTCAATGATGCGCTTGCGGTCGTCGCGCAGGCCAAAGCCGGCCTTGGCAATACCTTTCATTTGCAGCAGCTCGGCCGCCACGGAACGGCAGGCCGGGTCGTGCAACTGGAAGACCCAGGCGCGCTCGGGCGTGGACAACTGCAGGATGTGCGGACCGTCGGACGCCTCACCGACGCGAAAGGTGGGTTTTGACTCGGTGTCGAAACCCCAGGCGCTGGCCGGGGCCAGCGCCGCATAGGCGGCATCGGCCCCGGCTTTTGTGCTGACGAGCGCAATGCGATCGAGCCCCAGCCGCGCAAAGGGCGGCAGCAATGCGATGGTGTCTTTGTCCGGTGTGTGGTGCATGAATAGTTACCCTGATTTTGTGTGTGTTTCTTTGTGGATATCTACTGGAACAAGCGGCGAAACCCGCATGGGCTGTGGCTTTGCAGACAGTGCCTAAAAAATAGTCAGAAAAGAATGTTTTTTTAAATTTTCATTGGGAAGAAGGATTTTGTGTTAGCACTTTGAAGCCTTGGAAGTTGCACCACCAGACACGGTCGGCGGTCAAAGTTACGCCATGAATCTGTGTGCTAGTTTGTGGATAAGCCGGTTCAAAAGTCGCCATACCCGCACCAGCATTGGGTTGGCACGCGGTGCTGCAAAAAACATCAGGATACGCGATAAAGCGCAGCGTCATCCGGCCACTGCGCCTGTTTCGACCGGATAATCTGGCCCATGAACTTGTTAAGCACTCTTTTCCCCCTGGGCTGGCAGCACTACCTGCTGGGCGGCCTGTTGATTGGTGCGGGCACCGCCCTGCTGTTTGTTTTAACGGGCCGCATTGGCGGCATGAGCACGGTGCTTTCCAGCACCTGGTCGTTTGTGGTGCAGCGGCCATTTTTTCAGCAAACCCGGTTTGTCTCGTCCCGCGGCTGGCGGCTGGTGTATGCCGCCGGGCTGATGCTGGGCGCGCTGCTGTGGTGGCAGGGCTTTGCCGGCGGAGCACCTCAAAACACCAGCGTGCCCGTGTGGCAATTGCTGCTGGGCGGTTTTTTTGTCGGCTACGGCGCCCGTCTGGGCAATGGCTGCACCTCGGGTCACGGCATTTGCGGGCTGGGCTCGCGGCAATGGCCTTCGCTGCTGGCCGTGCTGACCTTCATGGCCACCGCCTTTGTCACGGCCCATCTGATGGCGAGGTGGCTGGCATGAGCGCACACGCAGAAACTCTGCCGAAACACCTGGCCACACTGGCTGCCGGTGTGCTGTTTGGTTTTGGGCTGTCGCTGTCTTCCATGATCCAGCCCGAGGTGGTGTTGAGCTTCTTGCACTTGCAGGATCTTGGCCTGGCGCTGGTCATGGGCGGTGCTGTTGGGGTGGTTGTTCTGACTTACAGCCTGGCACCGCGGCTGCTACGCCAACCCGTCTTCGACACGCATTTTCAGAGCCACCCCAGCGTCTGGAATCGTGACACGCTGGCGGGTTCGGCCTTGTTTGGCGTGGGCTGGGGCATCTGTGGTGTCTGTCCCGGGCCGGCCATTGCGGCCCTGGGCGTGGGCAATTGGGATTTGCTGTGGGCGCTGGCAGGCATGGCAGCAGGGGCATTGGTGCAAGGCCTGCGGGTTAAATCGACCTCCCAGTCAATGACCCGGCCCTGAGCTTCGGTTACTGGGTGGCGCGTCTTAGCTCGTCGACCCGCGCGGCAATGGCGCGGCGGTCGCCAATTTCAGTGGCATTGGCCAGGTAGGTCTCCAGATCTTCCAGGGCGTGCCCCGGGTGACCGGCTTCGGCATGCGCCAGGCCCCGGTCGCGGTACTCGGGCCAGGCTTGGGGCAGCAGCACAATCAGACGGTCCAGCACCGTGATCAGGCGCGGCCAGTCTTCCTGAGCCGCATGGATGTCCTTGAGATTGAACAACATGCGGGCGATGATGTCGCGCGGCGCCGCCGCCTGCAGGTACAGGCCGAGCGGCAATTCCTGATCGTCGTCCAGACCAGCCGCATCTTGAAACGGCGCCAGTCGCTCGGACAGTTCTTCACGGCTGAGGGACCTGCCGCTGAGCGGGTCGATCACCACCTGGCCTTCGGTCAGGTTCACCTTGACCATGAAGTGCCCCGGAAAACTGATGCCGCGCACCTTCAGCCCAATGCCCTGGGCCAGTTCCAGCCAGATCACCGCCAGCGAAATGGGAATCGCCAAACGGGTACGCAGCACCACATGCACGTAACTGTTGTCGGGGTCCATGAAATTGTTGAAATTGCCGCCAAAGTGCAGGTCGCGATAAACAAACTGGTTCAGGATGCGCAATTTTTGCAGCGACCCCGCGTCTTCCGGCAAGCGGCGTTTCAAGCGCGCCAGCAACTGGTCCACATCGCCCAGCACCTGCTGCACGCTGAGATCCGGGTATTCGTCCTGCGCCAGACTGATGGCGGCTTCCAGCAAGGGGAAATCGGCATCGCTGTGCACCAGGGCGGAGAAGTACTCCAGCGGTGTCGGAATGTTGAGGGACAGATTCATGGCGCCTATTGTCTATCGTCTTAAAAACTGGCGCAATTTCATGCCAGCAGCCCAGAGGGCAGCAAAGTAAATCAGCCCGGAAACCACCAAAACCGAGGCCAACAAGCCGATCCGTTTCAAACTCTCGCCGCGCAATGCGGTCCAGGCAAAGTGGCTGTTGGCCCACACCAAAAACAAGCCCAGCAAAACGCAGGCGGCCAGCACCTGCAGCACAAACAGGCCCCAGCCCGGCTCGGGCTTGTAGCTGCCGCGCTGGCGCAGGCCCAGCAACAGCCACAGCGCATTGACCATGGCGCCAATGCCGATCGACAGGGTCAGCGCCGCGTGCGCAAAAATGGGCACCAGCAGGAAATTGAGCAACTGGGTCAGCACCAGCACCACCACCGCCACCTTGACCGGCGTTTTGGTGTCCTGGTTGGCAAAATAACCGGGCGCCAGCACCTTGATGGCGACAATGCCGATCAGCCCCACACCCCAGCCCATCAGCGCACGCGTGACCTGCTGCACGTCAAAGTCGGTCATGGCGCCATAGTGGTAAAGCACCGCCACCAGCGGCTTCGGGAACACCAGCAGCGCCAAGGCACAGGGCACCGCCAGCAGCACCACCAAGCGCAAGCCCCAGTCCAGCATGGCCGAATAGCGGGCCGTGTCGCCGCTGGCGCGGGCCATGGCCAACTGCGGCATCAGCACCACACCCATGGCCACGCCCAGCAAGGCGGTGGGGAACTCCATCAGGCGGTCGGCATAGGTGATCCAGCTGACGCTGCCTGGGGCCAGGTAGGAGGCAATCTGGGTGTTGATGATCATGGACAGGTGGGCCACGCCCACTCCCAGCAGCGCGGGGCCCATGAGCTTGAGAATGTTCCGGGTTCCGGCATCGGTCCAGGCCTGTTTCAGGTCCGGCCAGCGCCAGGCCGGCCGGGGGTGCAGCCCGAGCCGCTTCAGGGCCAGCCATTGCACCGCCAACTGCAGCACGCCACCCAGCAACACGCCGCCCGCCAGGGCATAAATGGGTTCCAGCCCCAGGGTCTTGAACCACGGCGCACCCAACCAGGCTGCCAGGATCATGCAGATATTGAGCAGCACCGGCGTGGCAGCGGGCACGGCAAAGCGCTTGTACGTGTTGAGCACGCCGGCGCCCAGCGCCACCAGCGACATGAAAGCGATGTAGGGAAACATCCAGCGCGTCAACACCACCGCAGCCGCATAGCCGCGTGGGTCTTGCTGCATGCCGCTGGCCATGACCCAGACCAGGCCACCCGCGCCCAGCACGCCCGCCACACTCAAGAGCAGCAGCGTCCAGGCCAGCACCGTGGCGACCCGGTCGACCAGGACCCGGGTGGCGGCATCGCCTTGTTGGGTTTTGGTGGCGGCCAGCACCGGCACAAAAGCCTGGCTGAAAGCGCCTTCGCCAAAAAAGCGCCGGAACAAATTGGGAATGCGAAACGCCACGTTAAACGCGTCGGTCATGCTTGATGCACCAAAGGTGGAGGCAATCAGCAGTTCACGCACCAGCCCGGTGATGCGCGACAGCAGCGTCAACAGCGACACCACCGACGCCGACTTGAGCAGGCTCACGGTCGCACCGCCGGTGGCTGGTCTGCTGGCACCGCCAGCGTGCGCAGCGGATGGCCATGCGCCGGCCAGGGGCTGTCAAAAAATGGCAGCACCATGTCGGGGCTCACGTCTTCGATGCGGGCGGGTTGCCATTGGGGTGCATTGTCCTTGTCGATCACCAGCGCGCGAATGCCCTCAGCCGCCTCGGTTTGGGCGCCGCTGCGCGCCAGATGCCTCGGAAAAAAGCAATGCCGCATCAGGTCGCGTTCCATGCACAGGTCTTGCGCCACCGTCAAATGGCGCGCGCGCCGAATTTGTGCCAAGGTCACGTGCAGCATCAAAGGCGAGCGCTGGCGTAACTGCATGGCGGTGCGCCGGGCCCACTCGGAGGCATCGGCTTCGAGCGCGTGCACGATGGCAGCGACTGAAGTGTGCGAAAAAAAGGCATCCATGCGGCTTTGGTCCAGGGCCGCGCTGGCGTCAGCGGCCACTGAAAATTCGGCCAGCCAGGCCCGCAAGCTGACTGAGTCGGGCGACTGGATGTCAGCCAGCGCGTCCCAGGCTTGAGTCAATCGCCCGGCGTCCAGGCAATGATCGGCCAGTCCCAATGCAATGGCCTCGGCGGCTCCCAACGAGGTCCCGGTCAGGGCCAGCCACTCGCCGGCAAAACCCGGACAACGGCTCAGGAAATAGCCGCCACCGACATCCGGGAACAGGCCGATGACAGTTTCCGGCATCGCCAATTTGCTGTGCGACGTGACCAAGCGGTGCGACGCCCCCTGGCTCAGACCCATGCCGCCGCCCATGACCACGCCGTCCATGAACGCCAGGATAGGCTTGGGGTAGCTGTGGATCAGATGGTTGAGGGAGTATTCCTCGGTAAAGAAGTCTTCCGTCGCCGGATCGCCCGAGAGCAGGGCCTGGTGGAAAAAGCGGATGTCGCCACCGGCGCAAAAGGCACCGAAGGGCCCGGCCTTGTTGCTGCCTCGCAGGGCAACCGCCTTGATGCGCTCATCGTCGCGCCAGGCCAGCAGGCAAGTGGTCAAGGCCCGGATCATGGGCAGGCTCAAGGCGTTGAGGGCCTGCGGCCGGTTCAGGGTGATGAAGCCTACCGCCCCCCGAATTTCGCACAGCACCTCATTCATGGCAGCACGCATGCCCGCTCCTTCCAACCGACCAGTTCGTTGACCACCAGGGCACCCATCACCAATGCACCACCCACCAACACATCACGGCCAGGCACTTCACCCGCCCCTACCCAAGCCAGCAAAATGCCAAAAATGACCTCCAGCAGACCCAGCAGCGCGACTTCGGGCGCCTTTAAAACACGGGCGCACACCACCACCAAAACGCAGGGAATGGCCAACTGGCCCAGACCCAGACCCAACAGCAAAGACAAATCATGGGCAGACGCCTGGAACGGCCAGGCCAGTGGCAGCGTCAGCAAGGCCGACAGCCCCGCGCCCATCAGCACGGCAGGAATCAAATCTACATTTTTTCCATGCGCT
>JALNWC010000140.1 GCA_023231075.1 Rhodoferax sp. | reverse complement strand
GAAGCATGAAAGAAGGCTGTCATTGCGGACTTGATCCGCAATCCATGGCTCCGAATTCATGGATGCCGGATCGAGTCCGGCATGACATGCGTGTTCTTTCACGTTAAGCCGGCTCGGCCCCCAGGGCGCTGAAGCGCACCATAAAACGGGCGCCAGCGGGTGTCTGGCCGGGGTGGGTTTCTTCCAGGCTGACGCTGGCCTGATGTTGCTGGGCAATTTCAAGAACGATCGGCAGACCGAGGCCGGAGCCGTCGGCCTCGGTCCCCAGGGCACGGTAAAAGGGCTGAAAAATCAGTTCACGCTCGGTCTCGGGCACGCCGGGGCCGGAGTCTTCCACCTGCAGCACCAGGGTCTGGCCAAAGGGGTCGGTGAGCACACGCACCGTGATCACACCCGGGTTTTCCCGGCTCGACGGGGTGTAGTTGATGGCGTTGTCCACCAGGTTGCGGATCATTTCCTTGAGCAGGGTCGGGTTGCCCAGCACGGTGCAACCGGGCGTGCCGGGCTGGGTGCCTTCGTAGCCCAGATCAATGTGTTTTTCCAGGGCGCGGGGCACGCAGTCGCGCACCACCGACATGGTCAGTTCGGCCAGGTCGCAGACCACCCGGGGCATGGCCGCGCCACTGCTCTCGGCGCGCGCCAGCGCCAGCAGCTGATTGACGCTGTGGGTGGCGCGAATGCTGGCGCGGCCAATCTGGCGCAAATAGTGCTTCAGGTCCTCGGCACTGGCGCCCTCGCGCTGGGCGATCTCGGCTTGCATGCGCAGCCCGGCCAGCGGCGTTTTCAGCTGGTGCGCCGCATCGGTCAGGAACCGTTTCTGGGTGGCAATCGAGTCGGTCAGGCGCAACAGCAGGTCGTTGACCGACTCCACCAGGGGCGCCACCTCCATGGGCACGAATTGCGCGTCAATCGGGCTCAGGTCGTCGGGTTTGCGGGCGCGGATGCGCTCTTCGAGTTGGTGCAGGGGCTTGAGCGACTGCACCAGCGCCAGCCACACCAGCAACACCGCCAGCGGCAGGATGACAAACTGCGGCAGCATCACGCCCTTGACGATTTCGGTGGCCAGCACCGAACGTTTTTCCAGGGTTTCGGCCACCTGGACCAGGGCGGGCTTGCTGTCGGGGATCGGCAAGCTCACCCAAAGGTAGGCGACCTTGACATCAAAGCCCTTGACCACGTCATCACGAATGCGAACCTCGTCGAGCACCACGGGCTCAATCGCCGGTGGGGCAGGCAGGTCACGTTCGCCGCTGAGCAGTTCGCTGCGCGGACCCAGCACCTGGTAGTACACGGTGTCCGAATCATCGGCGCGCAGCAATTCGCGCGCCGGCCGGGGCAAGGTAAACCGGGCGCGTTCGTTCTGGAGGGTGATCAGTTGCGCCATGGCCCGGACGTTGTATTCGAGGGCGCGGTCAAACGGCTTGCCGGCAATGTTCTGCGCCACCAGCCAGGTCATGACCAGGCTCAGCGGCCACAGCAACAGCAGCGGCGTGAGCATCCAGTCCAGGATTTCACCAAACAGCGAGCGCTGCTCGCGCGGATTGACCATCACGACAAACGGTCTAGCCGGGGATCTTTTCCAGGCAATAGCCCAGACCGCGCACGGTGGCGATGCGGATCGGGCCTTTTTCGATTTTCTTGCGCAAGCGGTGGATGTAGACCTCGATGGCGTTGTTGCTCACCTCTTCGCCCCATTCGCACAGGCGCTCCACCAGCTGGTCCTTGCTGACCAGGCGGCCGGCGCGCTGCAACAGCACTTCCAGCAAGCCCAGCTCGCGCGCGGACAGTTCCACCATGACGCCGTCGATGCTGGCCACGTGCCCGCCCTGGTCATAAATCAATGGCCCGTGCTTGATGGTGCTGCTGGCTGCGCCCATGCCGCGCCGGCTCAGGGCACGCACCCGGGCCTCGAGTTCCTGCAGGCTGAAGGGTTTGGCCATGTAGTCGTCGGCGCCGTAGTCCAGCCCCTTGACGCGCTCCTCGACGCTGTCGGCGGCGGTCAGGATCAGCACCGGCAGCGATGAGCCGCGGGCGCGCAGGCGCTTGAGCACCTCCAGACCGTGCATTATGGGCAGCCCGAGGTCCAGAATCAGCAGGTCAAATTCGGTGTTGGTCAGGAGTGCGGCGTCGGCCTCGCTGCCGCTGGCCACATGGTCGACGGCGGCACCCGAGCTGCGCAAGGTGCGTAACAAGCCATCAGCCAGAACCTGGTCGTCCTCGGCAATCAAAATGCGCATCAAGGTCTCCTCGTTGGGGGTCAGTCGGTTGAAAAATTCTCGCTGAATCGTTATTTTTTTCATGCATTCTAGGCGGCATAAGCTTCCAGTCCGAGCGCCATCACGGTGGCTACTTGCTGGCCCACAGCCTCCTGCAGTTCAGTTTGCGCCTGTGTCACGGCCTCTTGGAAAGCCTGCAACCAGCTCAGGCCCGCCGGGCTGAACACCACCAGGCAGGCGCGGGCATCGCGCAAGTCGGGCTGGCGCTGCACCAGCCCCCAGGCCTCGCATTGGTCCACCAGCTTGCCCATGGCCTGTTTGCTGACCCCCGCGCAAGCCGCCAGGTCGGTCAGGCGTGAGCCCGCCAAAGCCAGGTGCCGGGTGATGTGCACGTGCGAGGCCGTCAGGTGGCCGCGTGCAGCCAGGTTGGCCAGGGCCAGTGGCATGCTGTCATTGGCCGCCATCAGTGCCAGCACGCGCCTGTCAAAACGGGCCGAGGCCTGGGCCAGCCAATAGCCCATGTGGGCCTGGCGCCAGGGCGTGTCAAGGGGAATCGCTGTCATGCGCAAATAGTAAACCAAATTGACTAAAAAATAGATTTACGAGATTAAACAAGCGCCTTAAACTACTGTTCAAGCATCCAGCCTGTTGTTAAAACCAGAGGATGCACCTCTTCCAAGCTGTTAGCCATCAACCTCAACCCCCAGGAGAAAAGCCATGGACGCAACCGTCAAAGCCCCCACCCCCATCAACCCCGAAAAAGCCAAGGCGCTGCAAGTGGCGCTGGCCCAGATCGAGAAGCAGTTTGGCAAGGGCACCATCATGCGCCTGGGCGAAGGCGAAGTGATTGAAGACATCCAGGTGGTGTCCACCGGTTCGCTGGGGCTGGACATTGCGCTCGGCGTGGGCGGCCTGCCGCGCGGCCGGGTGGTGGAAATTTATGGCCCGGAATCCAGCGGCAAAACCACCCTGACGCTGCAGGTGATTGCCGAAATGCAGAAAACCGGCGGCCAGTGCGCTTTTGTCGACGCCGAGCACGCGCTCGACATCCAGTACGCGCAAAACCTCGGCGTGAATCTGCAGGACCTGCTGATCAGCCAGCCCGACACCGGTGAGCAGGCGCTGGAGATTGTCGACAGCCTGGTGCGCTCGGGCGCCGTGGACCTGATCGTGGTGGACTCGGTGGCGGCCCTGACGCCCAAAGCCGAGTTAGAGGGCGAAATGGGCGACAGCCTGCCCGGCCTGCAGGCCCGCCTGATGAGCCAGGCGCTGCGCAAGCTCACCGCCCACATCAAGAAAACCAACTGCATGGTGATCTTCATCAACCAGATCCGCATGAAGATCGGCGTCATGTTTGGTTCGCCCGAGACCACCACCGGTGGCAACGCGCTCAAGTTTTATGCGTCGGTGCGGCTCGACATCCGGCGCACCGGCACCATCAAGAAAGGCGACGAGGCCATCGGCAACGAAACCAAGGTCAAGGTGGTCAAGAACAAGGTGGCGCCGCCGTTCAAGACCGCCGAGTTCGACATCCTGTTCGGCCAGGGCATCAGCCGCGAAGGCGAGATCATCGACATGGGGGTGACGGCCAACATCCTGGACAAGTCAGGCGCCTGGTACGCCTACAACGGCGAAAAAATCGGCCAGGGTCGTGACAACGCGCGGGAATTCCTCAAGGAAAACCCGGCCCTGTCGCAAGAGATAGAAAACAAGGTGCGCGCCTCCCTGGGCATTCCGCTGCTGGCCGGCACCGAAGCGGCGGAGGCAGCCCCCAAAGCGGCGAGTAAAAAAGCCGTCTGACGGCCATGGCTTTCGAGCAGCCCTCGCTCAAAGGCCGTGCCCTGCGCCTGCTCAGCGGCCGGGAGCATTCGCGCACCGAGCTGGAGCGCAAATTGCAGCGTTTTGAGGAGGAGCCCGGCAGTCTGGCGCTGGCGCTCGACGAGCTGGAGGCCAAGGGCTTCATCAGCGCGCAACGGGTGGTCGAGTCGGTGCTCAACCGGCGCGCCGCCAAACTCGGCGCTTCGCGCATCAAGCAGGAACTACAAGCCAAAGGCCTGGATGCGCAAGCGGTGGCGGATGCCGTGGCGGACCTGCGCAGCACCGAACTGGCCCGCGCCCGGGCGGTGTGGCAAAAGAAATTTGACCACCCAGCGCAGGATGCGGCTGAGCGTGTCAAACAAATGCGTTTTCTGGCCAGCCGGGGTTTTGGCGGTGACACCATTCACCGGCTGGTGTCGGGAGGCGATGACGACTGAGCGCCGCCCCCAGCCCCACTTGGCGTGTTACAGCCCCAGCATCAACTGCAGGTTCTGCACCGCCGCACCGCTCGCACCCTTGCCCAGGTTGTCCAGCCGCGCCACCAGCACCGCGTGCTGAAAACCATCGTCGGCGCCACGGTTGGCAAAGACGCGCAGTTCCAGCTGGTTGGTGTCGGCCAGCGCCACCGCATCGAGCTTGTTGTCCGGCGTGGCCGGCAAGACGGAGACCCATTCACTGTTGGCGTAATGCCGGGCCAGGGCCTGATGCAAATCGTCGGCGCCGGGGCGGCCCGGCAGCAGGTCCAGGTGCAACGGCACTTGCACCAGCATGCCCTGCCTGAAGTTGCCGACCGAGGGCACAAACAGGGGGCGGCGCGTCAGGCCGGTCAGGGCCATGATTTCCGGAATGTGCTTGTGCTTCAAACCCAGGCCATAGAGCTCGAAGGCCGGTGCCGTGCCCTGTTCGTAGGCCTCGATCATGGGCCGGCCACCGCCCGAATACCCGCTGACCGAAGGCAGGCACAGGGGGAAATCGACCGGGATCAGACCGGCATCAATCAAGGGCCGCAGCAGCGCAATGGCACCGGTGGCATAACAGCCCGGATTCGCCACCCGGCGCGCGCGCTGAATCGCCTCACGCTGTCCGGCTGCCAGCTCAGGGAAACCATAGACCCAGCCCGGTGCCGTGCGGTGCGCGGTCGATGCGTCAATGATTTTGGGGCCGGCCCGGCCCGAGCTTTTTTCCAGCGCGTCGATCATCGCCACCGACTCGATCGCCGCCTCGTCGTGCAGGCACAGCACCACCAGATCGGCCCGCGCCATCAGGTCGCGCTTGGCGCCGGCGTCTTTGCGCAGCTCGGGCGCAATGCTGATGAGCTCGACGCCGGGCAGGGTTTGCAGGCGTTCGCGAATCTGCAGACCGGTGGTGCCCGCTTCGCCGTCGATGAAGATTTTTTGCATGGTGAGATCGATTCCCGAAAAGTGAGTTGCTTGTAAGACAAGCAACAGCTTGCCGCATTGCAGCATGATACAGTCCGGGGTTGCTTCGCACGGTGTCCCTGATGCTGCCCTGTTGGACAAATCAGACGGCTATCCATCATTCATTCCTGAGAGAAACAGCTCATGAAAATTCACGAGTACCAAGGCAAGGAAATCTTGCGTCAATTTGGTGTGCCAGTGCCTCGCGGCATTGCAGCGTTCACCGTTCAAGAAGCGGTGGAAGCCGCGCAAAAACTCGGCGGCCCGGTCTGGGTCGTCAAGGCGCAGATCCACGCCGGGGGCCGTGGCAAGGGCGGCGGTGTCAAGGTGGCCAAGACCATTGAAGACGTCAAGCGCCTGGCCGGTGACATCCTGGGCATGCAGCTCAAGACCCACCAGACCGGCCCCGAAGGCCAGAAGGTGCGCCGCCTCTACATCGAAGACGGCGCCGACATCCAGAAGGAATACTACGTCTCCGTGGTGACGGACCGCGCCACGCAAAAGGTGGCCTTCATCGCCTCCTCCGAGGGCGGCATGGACATCGAGGAAGTGGCGCATTCCACCCCCGAAAAGATCATCACCGAGTACATCAATCCGTTGAGCGGTCTGGGTGACGAACAAGCCAGGAAGATTGCCGACGCCATTGGCATGCCGGCCGACTCGACGGCACAGGCCGTGGACATCTTCCAGAAGCTCTACAAGTGCTACATGGACACCGACGCGTCCCTGGTTGAAATCAACCCGCTGAACCGCGACGGCAAGGGCAATGTGATTGCCTTGGACGCCAAGTTCAACTTTGACGCCAACGCCTTGTACCGTCACCCCGAGATCGTGGCTTACCGCGACCTCGACGAAGAAGATCCGGCCGAAGTCGAAGCCAGCAAGTTTGACCTGGCCTACATCAGCCTGGACGGCAACATCGGCTGCCTGGTCAACGGCGCGGGCCTGGCCATGGCGACCATGGACACCATCAAGCTGTTTGGCGCCGAGCCCGCCAACTTCCTCGACGTGGGCGGCGGTGCCACCCCCGAGAAGGTCACCGAAGCCTTCAAGATCATGCTGAAAAACGACAAGGTCAAGGCCATTCTGGTCAACATCTTTGGCGGCATCATGAAGTGCGACACCATTGCCACCGGCATCATCACCGCTTGCAAGGCCACCAACCTGAACGTGCCGCTGGTCGTGCGCATGAAGGGCACCAACGAAGAGCTGGGCAAGAAGATGCTGGCTGAGAGCGGCCTGCCGATCATTTCCGTGGACACCATGGCAGAGGCTGCACAAGCAGCGGTTAAAGCAGTCGGCAAATAAGCCAGCCCTGTCCCCAACCGATTAGGAAATAAAAATGTCTATCTACATCAACAAAGACACCCGGGTCATCACCCAGGGCATCACGGG
>JALNWC010000139.1 GCA_023231075.1 Rhodoferax sp. | reverse complement strand
GGCCGTCACATCTTCATGCGTCACCACCATGCGGTGTGCGGCGTCGTGCACCGACGTTAACCTGACGGTGAACCACCACCTGCCACAGCGACTCTGGACGGGCATGGGAAGACTGAAACAAGACACCTCACCCGCGGTCAGTGCCGCCATGCCGGCCGCCACGGCGGTGACCATGGCCAGGTCAACGGCAAAGATGTCCTGAAGAAACGTCAGGTAGTTTTTACCCGCCACTTGCTTAAATCCACGGCCTGACATGTAGCTGCACCACGCCGGGTTGGTTTGCAGAACCACGCCGTGCTGGTCCAGCACGACCACCTGGGCCGAGATCGAATCAAAAATGGCGCGCTGAAATTCTGCCGCCGCCGCCAGATCGGCTTCGGCCTGCTTCTTTTTCGAGATATCCACCAAGGTGCCAACGATGCGCAAAGCCTGTGCATCGGCAGAAAAAAGCACCACAGCCCCCCGGGCAAGCACCCATTTGCTGCGGCCACCCTTGAGCAGCAAGCGCTGTTCGTTGTAAAGATTGACACTTTTACCGACGATGCAATCCTGCAATTTTTGCACCAGTTGCGGTTTGTCGTCAGGGTGAACATGGCTCAGCAAGTCATTGACACAGCTGTTCAACCCGACGCGTGAAGACTCCAGCAATCGCGTAAAACCGTCCGAGATCATCAGTTCATCCGTGCCGACCTGCCAGTCCCAGACGCCATCACCCACGGCTGACAGTGCCGTCGTCAACCGTTCCTCGCTGGCGCGCAATTGCGCCTCCATATGCCGCCGCTCGGACACATCGACCAGGGCAATTTGCCAGCCCAGCTCCGGACCGATCCAGACCACTTTCACCTGCACCGGCAGCGGCTCCAGGCCGTCGACCTTCAATGCCAGCTCGGCCGTCTGCCGGTCATGCTCGTCCCGGGCATGCGCCAGCATGGTTTGTAATTGGGCGCGCTTGGCCTCGTCCATGTACAGGCCAAACCGGCTGCCCATCAGCCAGGCACGCTCGGCGCCAAGCAGCTGGGCAGCGACCAGGTTGAGGCGGGTGATTTTGCCATCGGTATCGATCAGCACGCTGCCGACCGGCGCAAAGTCATAGAGTTCGTTGCTTTGATTCAGCGCCTGCTCCAACTGCGCCCGGGCCGTGTTCAGGTGTTCGTTCTGCAGTTCCAGTTCGATCTGGTGGATTTCCAGCTCTTCAAGCAAGCGCTGTACCTGCTTCAAATCCAGCTGGGCCGTGGTCTGTCCGCCGCTGCGTCCGGACAAGCGCGCGGTCGCCAATTGACGCATGGCGTCCAGTTCTGGCGGATTTTTACGGTAGGCCATGGCCGAGGCCCTCCGAACCCGAACCAGCCGCCAGCGCCTGCAGCCTGGCCTGTGCCTGGCGCAACTCGACTTCCAGCCGCTTGCTGGCACTGATGTCGGCAAAGGTCATGACCAGCCCGTCGATGCGGTTGTCCTGGGTGCGGTAGGGCATGATGCGCACCCTGAACCAGCGCCCGTCCGTGGCGGACACATCCGTCTCCTTGAACACCAGCGTGCGCAACACGTCGCGCGCGTCCGCGGCCAGGTCGGCATAGTCCAGGTCGCACACGATGTCGGTGATGGTGCGCCCGGCATCGCCCGGAATCAGCTTGAAGAGCTTGGCGGTGGACGGCATGAAGCGGCGCACCTTGAGGTCGTCATCCAGAAACAGGATCGCAATTTCAGTGCTGTCGAGCAGGTTGCGCATGTCGTTGCTGGCGCGCGAAACCTCGGCCACCTTGAGCCGAAGCTCGTTGTTGATGATCTGCAGCTCTTCGTTCATGGACTGCATTTCCTCCTTGGAGGTGGTCAGCTCCTCGTTGGTCGCCTGCAGCTCTTCATTGGTGGACTGCAGTTCTTCGTTGGTCGATTTGAGCTCCTCCTGCGAGGTCTGCATTTCCTCGCGGGTGGAACGCGCGTCTTCGCGCGCATGCTGCAGCTCCTGCAGCACGACCGCCACGCGCTGGCCCTCGCTGGCCACCGTGTCCAGGGCCACGCGGGGACGGCGCGGGCTGGGTGCGGGCACGTCGCGAAACACGATCAGCGCGGTGCCACTCAAGGCCATGGGCTCGCTGAGTGGCTGCACCACCAGGTCCACATACTGGGCGGGCCTGGCGCTGTCAATCCTGACCCGTCTGAGGGTAGCGGACCTGTTTTCGCGCACGGCCCGATAAAAAGCTTCGCCGAGGGCCTGCTTGAGCCCATCCCGGGCCATGACGAACAGGTTCAGATTGGGCTTGCCGACGGCGGGCTCCAGGTATTTGCCGGTCTTGCCGCTGAAATAAAGCATTTCACCCTTGTTGTTCACCAGCACGGCCGCCGGCGCGTACTGCGTCAGCACCAGTTGCTCGACCCGTGCCTGAACGTCGGGCGTCGACACCGACGCGCCCTGACCTGCCGGGGCCATCGCGGCCAGGCGCGAACCGGTCTGACCAAAGGACGGCGTGCCCGAAGGCAAGGCGGGTGTCGGCACGTCGAGCCTGCGGTAAATGCGTGAGCGCCCCGGCAAACCGGCAAACAAGGCACTGGCCGCCCCCACCGACTCCGAACTGCCCAGCAGCAAATAACCACCCGGTGCCAGACTGTAATGGAACAGCTGCAGCAGCCTTTCCTGCAAGCCGGCCTCCAGGTAGATCAGCAGGTTGCGGCAACTCAACAAGTCGATGCGCGTGAAGGGCGGGTCGACTATGACGTTTTGCTCGGCAAAAATCACCATCTCGCGAATTTCGTTGCTGACGCGGTAACCGGCGGCTTCCGGGGTAAAAAAACGTTTCAGGCGCGCCGCCGAGACGTCGGCTGAAATGCTCTCGGGGTAGACACCGGCACGCGCCCGGGCAATGGCATCCTTGTCCAGGTCCGAGGCAAAAATCAGCAATTTGTAAGGTTGCGCGGGCTTGGCATCGTCCAGCGACTCCCTGAACAGCATGGCCAGTGAATAGGCCTCTTCACCGGTCGAACAAGCCGGAATCCAGGCGCGCAGCAGGGCACCATCGTGGTGATTGGCCCGCAGCGCCGGCAGCACCTCGGTCTTGACCTGCTCCCAGACCTCGGTATCGCGAAAAAAACTCGTGACCCCGATCAGCAGTTCGCCCAGCAGCAGCTCGATCTCTTTGGGGTTCTCGCGCACGTAGCGCAGGTAGTCGTCAATGCGCGGCAGCTGGTGCAAACCCATGCGGCGTTCGACCCGGCGCATGATGGTGTTTTTTTTGTAGGCCGAAAAATCGTGGCCGGTGTGGGTGCACAACAAGACCAATATCTTGTCAAGAAAACTTGCCGCCGTGCGCTGAAATTCGGCCTCGACCTGGGCCTGGACGTCGCCCACGAGCCGGATGCGCTTGACAAAGGCGATGATCTTGGCGGGCAGCTCGTCGGCCGGCGCCACGGCGTCAACCACATCGGCGTCAATCGCGCTGCGCGGCATGCTGTCAAACTGGGCCGTGGCCGGCGTCTGGGCAAAGGAGGCGCCGCCGGCCTGGCGGATGGCGCGCAGGCCGAGCGTGCCGTCCGAGCCCATGCCCGACAAGATGACGCCAATGCTGTTGTGCTGGCGGTCATCGGCAAGCGACTTGAAGAAAAAATCAATGGGTTGGCGCAAACCGCGCGCTTCGGTCGGCTCAAACAGATGCAGCACGCCATGCATCAGCGACAGGTCCCAGCCCGGCGGGATCACATAGACGTGCTCAGGTTCGACCGGCATCTGGTCAAGCGCCTGCAGCACCGGCATCGGGGTATGGCGTTGCAGCAGCTCCACCAACATGCCTTCACTGTGCGGGTCACGGTGCTGCACCACCACCACGGCCAGACCGCACTGCGGCGGCACGTGCGCCAGGAATTGCTCCAGGGCCGTCAGCCCACCGGCGGAGGCGCCGATGCCCACAATCGGAAAGGCCGCACTGGCGGCAGCCAAGGTCTTGTCGTTATTCACGCAATCATTCCCTGTGATGGTTGATCATCTTGCACCATGAGCGTTTCCCAAAATTGTAAACGCAGCACATAAGCGCTGAACAATCAGTCACAAGGTCTGCCGGAAATCGGCCTCGCAAATCAGGGTTCGATGGCATGTTCCTTCATGCGCACGGGGCGTGCCGGTAGCACGCTTACCTTTCAAAATGGCACAGCGCGTCGCGTTCGAGAATGCGGATTTCGCGGAACTCCACCTCGATGATGCCCTGCTGAACCAGGGCCGAGAAGGCCCGGCTGACCGTCTCTACCGTGACGCTCAGGTGGTGGCCGATGTCGCGCCGGGTCATGGGCAAAATGAAACGGTTGGGCGACCAGCCCATGTCCTCAAAACGCTGGGACATGGTGTGCAGAAATCGCGCCACGCGGACCTCGGATTTGACCGAACGGGTCAGGCTGTAGGCCTCTTGTTCCTGGATGATCTCGTGGCTGCTGGCCCAGTAGGCCATGCGCTCCAGGTGGTTTCCGCTGCGCCCGGTGGCGAACAACTCCGAGGCCGGGACGCGGATCAGGTCGCAGTCGGTCAGGGCCACCACTTCGCTCATGTAGGTATTCTGGTAAATGCCGTCGAAGCCGATCAGACTGCCCTTCATCGGAAAGCCCAACACATGCACGCCCCCATCGACATTGGTGATCAGGGTCTTGAGGGTGCCGAGCCGCACCACATACAGTCCGTCAAACGGCTGCCCCATCACCAGGGCAGACTGCCCGGCCTTCAGGCGCCGCCTTTGAAACAGCTCGGCCTCGCTGCCAGCTTGCAGATGGCCGTCGTAGCGCAGCAAATCCTGGATTTCCCGCAGCGTGGACCAGTGCTCGTCGGCCCCGTGCTTCAGGACAGGGTGGGCGGCAGTGGGTTGCCAGCGCACGGTGGCGGGCACGGTCTGAACGTTCATCATGGAAAACCTCTTGTGGTAACAGTGCTTGTGATAACAGTGGCCGGGGGCTGCGCCCGAAGGGAGACGCATCAATCCTTGATGGCCACTCTAGGTCGCATCGGTCCGGTCGTCTGTAGGGAGAGTTAAACAGTCCGCGCCAGCAGGCATGGACAGCGCGCGCCATTTCTGATCAGTTGGGGTCAGAGCACGTCGCTTTGCGAGTGGTCCGACCCGCAAAGTCTCAAGTTAGTTGGGGTCAGAGCACGTCGCTGCGCGAGTGGTCCGACCCGCAAGGTTTTCTGATCAGTTGGGGTCAGAGCACGTCGCTGCGCGAGTGGTCCGACCCGCAAGGTCTCAATTGTCCGCGTCGATCAGTTTGTGGCGCACCGCCAGCCGCACCAGGCCGGGCACATCGGACACGCCCAGTTTCTTCATCAGGCGACAGCGGTAGGTGGCCACGGTCTTGGGCGACAAATGCAGGGTGGCACCAATCGCCGCGCTGGACTTGCCCTGCACCACCATCAGAATGGTTTGCCGCTCACGCGGCGACAGCTGGCTCAAGGGGTCGGCGTCAGGCTGCGTGAAGGCTTCCAGCGCGAGGTCGGCGACATTGGTACCCAGAAACTTTTTTCCTTTCGCCGCAAGTTCAATGGCCTGCATGAGTTCACTGGCCGGCGAGCCCTTGAGCACATAGGCGCTGGCCCCCAGGCGCAGCGCCTCGGCCACCTGATGCGGTTGCGCCGACATGGTCAGTACCACGGTGCGTACCGGCAAATGCCGACGTTGCAATTCGGCCTGCAACTCCAGCCCCGAGCGACCCGCCAGGCTCAGGTCGAGCAGCAGGACCTCGGGATCCAGGTGCAGCAGGTCAGCCAGGGCCTCGGTGGGATCAGCGGACTCGCCGACCACGGTGTGACCGCGGGCTTCGAGCAGGGCGCGCAGGCCATCACGCATGATTTGATGGTCTTCCACCAGATACACACGGCTCATGACGCGCACTGCCAATGAAAAGCCACCCGGGTGCCCGGCTCTGGTCCGCGACCCAAAGTGACGCTGGCACCGACCGCCTGGGCGCGCTCCTGCATGCCAAGAATCCCCAGGTGCCCCACCCCCAGACCGACCCTGTCGGGGAGACCGACACCGTTGTCATTCACGGTCACATGCAGCGCCAGGGCGTTACCGCTCAGGTCTACCGCGATGGCACTGGCACCCGAGTGACGCAGGACGTTTTCAACCGCCTCACGCACCACCATGAAGGCAGCGTACTCGACTTCGGCCGGCCAGCGCATCAACTCCAGCTTGTGTGGCACGGTGATGGAGATGTCGAGCTGCGGTGCACCCAGCGCGCGATTTCGCAGTTCATTGTCCAGCGCCACGCTGAGTCCCTGCTCCTCCAGCAAGGGAGGCCGCAAGTCTTGCAGCACCTGTCTGACCTGGGCAATGGCTTGCCCGATCAGCGTGCCCATGCGCTCATGCAAGCGCTGGCTGTCGGGCGGCGTCCGGGCTGACTGCAGCGCCAGAATGGTCTCATGGCACATGCGGATGGCAGCCAGCGTTTGCCCCAGCTGGTCGTGCAATACCTGCGCCAGGCGCTTGACCAACACCCGTTCCTGCGTCATGAGTTTGCGGGTCAACTCGGCCAGCTGGGCACGGGAATGCTGCAACTGCATTTCGGCTTGCGCGCGCGCGGTGACGTCGTTCAGCGTCACCAGCGAGCGCTCACCCTGCGGCAGGCTGACATGGCTGATCATGCCCTCGAGCTCGATCTCATGGCCATCGGCGCGCAGGCCCATGATGCGCCGCAGCCCCATCATGCGCGCGCCACCGCCCTGCCGGGCAAAGCGTTGCATGGCCGCCTGGTGCCCGGCGCGGAAACGCTCGGGCATCAACATGTCGATCGGCTCACCCTGCACGCTGGCGCTGCTGCGGCCAAAGATGCGCTCGGCGGCGGGATTGAACGATTTGATTTTCCCGGCAAGATCAACGCTGATGACCGCGTCGGGAACCAGTTTGAGGACGGC
>JALNWC010000138.1 GCA_023231075.1 Rhodoferax sp. | reverse complement strand
CGGCATGATTCGGTCATCTTTGCTGCCCAGTTATGGCAACAAGAAAATGAACTGCCAAGCACCATGGCGCAGGTCAGTAGCCGCCTGAAAGACATTCAGTTTGCCAGCCGCGCAGAGAGTCACCTTACACGCCAACAACAAATTCACCATCTGCGCCATGTGGTGCGCGAGTTGGGGCGCTTGTTGCCACCGGGGGCTCGAACTACGCCCGAAGCCCAGGAACTGTTGGGCTGGGGGTGCGGCACGGTGATGCATGTGTTGCCCATGCAGGTACCCGCACTACCAGGCGAAGACCATACCAAAGACCTCGACTTCACGCCCGGCGGTATTCGGGCGCGTTGGGATGCCGGGCGCGAGTTTGCCAAGCGCAAAATTTCAGAAGCACCGTGGAACGATCCGGCTGACCCGGTCATGGGCATTGTGGTGCATCCTTAGCCCAACGCAAAACAGTGCTGCAAGTCGTAAAGAATTGCAGCTTCTCAAACCTGCGTTGTGGCGCACTGAACAATAGGTAAAAAATGCCCTCATACGACTACCAACTCTTCGTCATCGGCGGTGGCTCCGGTGGTGTGCGCGCTGCACGCATTGCTGCGGGTCTTGGCGCGCGCGTGGCCATCGCCGAGAACTTCCGATACGGCGGCACCTGCGTCATTCGCGGTTGCGTGCCTAAAAAACTGCTCGTCTACGCGGCCCACTTTGCCGAGGATTTTGCCGATGCCCAGGGATTCGGCTGGTCCGTTCCACCGGCGCAATTTTCCTGGCCCAAGCTGATTGAGGCCAAGAACAAGGAAATTGCCCGCCTGAGCAGCATTTACGAGAACAACTTGACGGCCTCCAAAGTGGAAGTCATGCATGGTGCGGCCCGTCTGGTGGATGCACACACTGTGCTGGTCAACGGCAAGCCGGTGACCGCCGAGCACATTCTGGTGGCCACTGGCGGCACGCCCTTTGTGCCGCAGATTCCAGGCATCGAACACGCCATCACCTCCAACGAGGTGTTTGACTTGCCGCAGTTGCCCAAGCGCGTGCTGATCGTCGGTGGTGGCTACATTGCAGTGGAGTTTGCAGGCATCTTGAATGGCCTGGGCGCACAGGTCACCCTGTGTTACCGGGGCGAGCAGGTGCTACGTGGTTTTGATGACGATGTTCGCACGCACCTGTTTGAAGAGATGCTCAAAAAAGGCATCACCGTGTTGCTGCACAGCGATGTGGTGCGCATTGACAAATCGAGCGATTCCAGTTTGTCCGTGGCACTCACAGGCTCACAAACCACGCCGCTGGGGGTCGATGCCGTGCTGTACGCCACCGGTCGCGTCCCCAATACCCTGGGACTGGGCTTGGCTGAGGCGGGGGTCGCACTGGACGAGGCAGGTGGCGTCAAGGTCGATGCCTTTGGTCAAACCAACATCAGCAGCATCCATGCGGTGGGCGATGTCACCAACCGCATTGCGCTCACACCCGTGGCCATTCGCGAAGGCGCGGCTTTGGCCAATACCCTGTTTGGGCCCACGCCCGTCAGCGCCGACCTGACCACAGTGCCTTCGGCCGTCTTCAGCCAGCCACCCATTGGTACCGTGGGGTTGACCGAAGCGCAGGCACTTGTCCGGTATGGCGAAATCGATATTTACAGCAGCAAGTTCCGCAACATGCGCCACACTTTGTCCGGACGCAACGAGCGCACGCTGGTCAAGCTGATTGTGGACTCGGCCAGTCAGCGCGTGCTGGGCGCGCACATGGTGGGCGCGGATTCTCCCGAGATCATCCAAGGCTTGGCCATCGCCATTCGTATGGGGGCCACCAAAGCCGACTTTGATGCCACGGTCGCGCTGCACCCCTCAGCGGCTGAGGAATTTGTGACCCTGCGTGACAAAGTTACCCGAAAAAGACATGACTGAACGCCTCACGTCCGAACATATGGAACTGGTGAAGGGGTTGTACCAAACGCCTGCCTCAATTTCACCCAAGTATAGAAAGATGATTTCTCAGGCATCGCTCCTCAAACTGCAAGCGGTTTATTATCGGGGCGGGAACATGCCACGCGGTTACTTCAGCTCAGTCACACCGCCGTAAGTTTGTCCCTGGCCTCACGGCCTTGACGCACATAGGCTAGTCGTCCAGCGCTAGCCAAATTCTCTACGCAGCACGATGACGCTCAGCCCTTGCTGCGGCTGTGTTTGTTTTTCTATCTCTCAAACCATCCGTCCACAGGGCGGAACGATTCATGTCACTACATTCCCTTCGACAGGACTGGTTTTCCAATGTCCGAAACGATTTACTTGCCGGGCTGGTGGTCGCACTGGCGCTCATTCCCGAGGCCATTGCCTTTTCCATCATCGCAGGCGTCGACCCCAAGGTCGGCCTCTACGCATCTTTTTCCGTTGCCACGCTGATTGCGTTTGTGGGTGGACGCCCAGGCATGATTTCAGCCGCCACGGGCGCCATGGCGCTGGTGATGGTCTCGCTAGTCAAGTCCCACGGGCTGGACTACCTGCTGGCAGCTACCGTGCTGACCGGAGTGCTACAGGTGCTTGCAGGCTGGGGCCAGTTGGGGCAGTTGATGCAGTTTGTATCGCGCTCTGTCGTCACGGGCTTTGTGAACGCGCTGGCCATTCTGATTTTCATGGCCCAGCTGCCTGAGCTAACTAACGTCACCTGGCATGTCTATGCGATGACGGCGGCAGGACTGGTCATCATTTACGGCTTGCCCTACATCACCAAGGCAGTCCCATCGCCCTTGGTCACTATCGTGGTGTTGACCGGTGTCTCCATTGCACTGGGCCTGGATATTCGCACCGTGGGTGACATGGGCAAATTGCCTGACAGCTTGCCATCCTTCCTCGTTCCCAATGTGCCCTTTAACCTGGAGACCCTGAAGGTCATTCTTCCGTACTCACTGACCCTGATGGTGGTCGGATTGCTGGAATCCTTGATGACTGCCACCATTGTGGATGAGCTGACCGACACCAAGAGCAACAAGAACCGTGAATGTGTCGGCCAAGGTATTGCCAACATGGCTACCGGCTTCATCGGCGGCATGGCGGGTTGCGCCATGATTGGCCAGTCTGTCATCAACGTGAAGTCGGGTGGCCGCGGCCGTTTATCCACCCTGGTGGCAGGCGTTGTGCTGCTGATTTTGGTGGTCTTCCTGGGTGAGTGGGTGCGCCAGATTCCCATGGCAGCCTTGGTGGCCGTGATGATCATGGTCTCCATCGGTACCTTCAACTGGGGCTCCATCAAGAACCTGCGTGAGCACCCCAAGAGCTCCAGTGTGGTGATGATTGCCACAGTGGTCGTGACCGTTGCCACCCATGATTTGGCCAAAGGTGTGCTCACCGGGGTTCTGTTGTCTGGATTCTTCTTTGCACAAAAGGTGGGCCGCATCATGCGTGTGACCTCCAAGACAGAAGACGCGGGCCGTACCCGCACCTACACCGTCATCGGCCAGGTGTTTTTTGCCTCTGCTGACAGGTTCGCCAATGCGTTTGACTACAAGGAGGTGCTGGACAAGGTCCGCATCGATGTGGGTCGCGCCCACTTCTGGGACATCACCGCCATCAGCGCCCTTGACAAAGTGGTGCTGAAATTCCGCCGGGAAGGAACTTTGGTCGAGGTAATTGGCCTGAACGAAGCCAGCTCGACCATGGTGGACAAGTTTGCCGTGCATAACAAAGACGGTGCCGACGACCTGCTGTTGGGCCACTGAGGAGAAAAACCATGAACAACGAACAAATAATTCTGGCGTGTGTCGATTCGACTGCGGCCTCTGATGCCGTGGCTGACTATGCCGCGTGGGCCGCCCACAAGCTCCAGGCCCCCATGGAGCTGTTGCATGTGCTTGACCGGCATGTTGAACTCACAGCCGGTCAAGACCATAGCGGTGCCATCGGACTTGGGGCACAGGAGAAGCTATTGGCCAAACTCAGCGAGGAAGATGAGGAGCGCACACGCGCAGCACGTGAGACTGGCCGGGTGTTTCTCAACCGATTGCGCGAGCGTGCCGTGGCTTCGGGTGCGACTTCGGTGGATACCCGCCTGCGGCACGGCGAGGTGGAAGAGACGCTGGCGGAGCAGCAAGACCGTAGCCGTCTGCTGGTCATTGGGCGAGCTGGCTCCACCGCATCAAACCAAGGCACTGGATTGGGTAAGCACCTGGAGTGGGTAGTGCGCTCGGTCAATCGGCCTGTTCTGGTGACCACAGATACCTACTCGGAGCCAGGCAAGGTGTTATTTGCCTTCGATGGCAGCAGCGTTACACGCAAGGGCGTCGAGATGTTGACTGGCAGCCCGCTTCTCAAGGGTCTGTCGCTTCATCTGCTGATGTCCGGCACCAGCAACGCCCAGAGTCAAAGTCAGATGGAATGGGCAGTGCAGCTTTTGAAGAAGGCTGGCATGGATGTGACTTCTGAAATCGTGGCCGGGGGTCCGCAGGATGCGGTTGCCCATGCGCTTCGGACCCAAGGGTTCAACTTCTTGGTCATGGGTGCCTACAGCCATTCGCCACTGCGTGGTCTGTTCATGGGAAGCAAGACATCCGAGATGCTGAAGGACGCCAAAGTGGCAACGCTGCTACTGCGATGAAACCGCAATGGATTGCCGCAGGATTTTGAGGTCGCCACACGCAACACTTTGCGCCCCTCCATATCTGCCATCGAAAAGCTGGCCAATACGCACAAGCGGTCTTACCGTGTAATGTTTTTCAGCCGTGGCGCTGGGTTTGTGCCCCATCAGTTGGGCCACCACCCCGGCGGGTATTTCCAGCCACTCGGTCCGGTCTCGAATGGTCAGCCCGTGCCACTTGGTGTTTATGTCATCCCAGCGCAGGCCCAGCACCTCAGCCGTCTGGCCCCGGCCAACCTCTCAACCGTGCGCAAGTGCCCCATCTTGCACGCCGGGCACAAACCCACATCCAGTCTGGCCACGCGCGCCATGAAGGCCTGTGCCGACGCCAGCGCCTGCGGGTTGATGGGCGACATCTGCAAAGCCACGTTGCGCACGTTCTGCCAGAACCACCGGCAGTTGCATGGCAGCGCTGTTGCGCCTGCTGGTGTTCAAGCGGTGCGCCAAGGCGCCAACCGAATCAGCCACTGCAAGCCAGTCGCAGCGGCCCAAGCTGCTTTGCCGCTGCTGTGGCGGTGTGATGCGCATTGTGCGACGGCGCATCCTGCCGGTCATCACTGAGTCACCGGGTGCCAGGCTCAACGGCGAGGGGATGCCCGTCAGGTAAACGCGCACATCAAAACCCGTCATATCAGTGCTACGCGGGCGCTGTGGGTGAACTCGGCCAAAAACGGCCGAACACGGCTGCGCAGGCCGCCAAAAAAAGTGCTCTTGGGCACCGGGTCGTTGCCATGACGGCTTGAATTACCGGGACTGGCGAGTGTGGGTTGACCCCATGCCCGCCGCGTCAGGTGAAGTTGGAGAAGCTATTTCCAGAGGAAAAACAGCGGCGTTTGTCGGGTCCGGGCTCGTCCAGCAAACGGTTCAGATCGTGGCTCGCTTCACGATCACGATCTAAGCTTACTCGTTAGCGAAGTAATCGACCCGCCTGCGCCGCAAATCGTTCCGAAGAAACATGTGGCGTTGGCTTGCCGACTGTGGCAAGGTGGAACGTGGCACAGGCGAAGACCGGTGTAGCAATGGTGCATATTGCCCGCGGGTTAGCGTGGTCCGGGCTACGTCATCGATATTGGTGAGCCGGTGCCACGTTCCACTTCTCATTCTGGAGGAGGCCATGGCACAACGCAAGCGCGCCGCCACCAAGGCGGCGACCCTCTCCCTGAGCCTTTTTAGTTCAACCGAGGTCGCCGACCCGCTGAGCCTAGAACCAACGGCGGCGCGGCCTAGCTCATATGGCTCGGAGGTATTGATCCAGAGTTGTCCCAGAGTAGCAATAGCTATGAGCATAGCAATGACGAACGCGACAGTCCCCAAAAGCTTGATGGGTTGCATCTCGTCAGCCGTGACCCGCTTCAGCATGCAACTTCAACCCAAGCGCACCGATGACTTTAAGGATGGTGTCGAAGCCTGGGCTACGATCACCGGAGAGCGCTTTGTAGAGACTTTCACGAGAGAGTCCGGCATCGCGCGCAACCTGTGACATACCCTTGGCGCGGGCAATATCGCCAAGTGCTTTGGCAATGAATGCAGCATCCCCGTCGGCTTCTTCAAGGCAGGCTTCAAGATAAGCGGCCATTTCCTCTGGGGTTCTGAGGTGTTCGGCGACGTCATAGCGAGTGGTAACGGTCTTCATCATGGTTGCTCCGAAAGATTACGTGCGAGGCGCAATGCAGCCTGGATATTCTTGGCTTGGGTAGTCTTGTCTCCACCAGCCAGCAGAATAATCAGCGCTCGCCCTCGCTTCCTGAAATACACCCGGTAACCGGGACCGTAGTTGATTCGCAACTCCGAGACACCTTCGCCAACCGGTTCGACATCGCCGGGGTTTCCAGCGGCGAGTCGTTCAATCCTTGCTTGGACGCGCGCTCTCACCTGGAGGTCGCGCAAGTCATCGAGCCACTGAGCGAAGAGGACGGTTTTGCGAATTTCAATCACGGCGCAACTGTAGCCTAATGGCTACATATTGTCAATGCCATACGCGCCACCCTGAGGTGCCCGATCGGGATAGGAAGAAGCCTCGCGGCCCCTCCCTCCCACACCACCGGACATACGGGGCGCCGGATTTACAAAATGCACTGTGGGCGGCTGGTCTCGCTGCTTTATGGCTGCGGCATGCGCTTGATGGATGGTTTGCGTCTGCGGGTCAGAGACCAGTTTGCCCAAAGTCATGCCTTGTGGGCGCAAAAATGACCGCTCCCGCTGCGAAGCCGCCAAAAACATCGGCACAACAAGCCACATTTTTTGGTTTGTTCACGTTCCACCACGATCATGGTGATGG
>JALNWC010000137.1 GCA_023231075.1 Rhodoferax sp. | reverse complement strand
GGGCAATCTGGGCCGGAAACTCCTCGATCTCGATGCCGTAAAACTGATCGACGTTGATGCCGATCAGACCATGAATGTCCAGCGCCATCTGGCCGTCGGTGATGCTGGCGCGCAGCACGGCCAATTCAAGCTCACGCAACTCGCGGTAGCTGATCACGAGAAAATTTCCACAGCCACACGCCGGGTCAAAAAAGGTGAGGGTGCGCAGCTTTTTGTGGAACTCGAACAACCGGTTCTTGTTGTTTTTGACCTTGGCAAATTCTGCCCACAACTCATCCAGAAACAGTGGCTTGATCAGCTTGAGAATGTTTTCCTCGGAGGTGTAATGCGCGCCCAGATTGCGCCGCGCCTTGTCGTCCATGATGCTCTGGAACAGACTGCCAAAAATGGCCGGGCTGATCGACGACCAGTCCAGCGCGCAGGCATCCAGCAGCGCCTCGCGCATGGCGGCGGTGAAGTCGGCCATGGGCAGCGGTTCGGAAAACAGCTTGCCATTCACATACGGGAAAGCGGCCACTTGTTCGTCCAGCGCCTGGCTGCGCCTGGGCTCGTCGGTATTGAGCACCTGAAACAGCTGCGCCAAGCGCGAACCCAGGTCGGAGCCATCAGACGCGGTACGCTCTTCAATGAAGGTGCGAAACGACTGCGCGGGCTGAAAAATGCCGGTGTCGTCGGCAAACAGGCAAAACAGCAGGCGCACCAGCAGCACTTCGAGCGGGTGGCCGCTGTAGCCACTGGCCTTGAGCGCATCATGCAGCCGCCCCATGCGCTCGGCGGCCTTGATGTTGACCGGGTTTTGCGGCTGGATGGTCTGCACCTTGTAACCCGCCACAAAGCCGAACAGCTTGATGTGTTTGTGCAGGTCTTTCAGGGCAAATTCAAAGGTCTCGTTGGTGCTGAGCCGGTGCACCCGAAAACGGGCAAAGTCGCAGACGATGACCAACTGCGGCAAGTCGCGCTCGGCAATGCCCGGAAAATAAGACAGCGCCTGCGTGAGCGCCGCATCCAGATTCTTGCCGCGCGACTTCTGCTCCACCAGCAACATGCCGGGCCAGAACAGATCGACAAACCCATCGGTCTTGGCCTTGAGGCCGGGCAGCTTTTTGACGGCGTGCTCAAAGGTGGCCACGCGCTTGTCAGTGATGCCGAATATCTCGAAAAAATCAATCCAGAACGGCTTGCCCTGGCTGTCCTCATTGGCCGCGTCAGCCCAGGTGCGGCTGAAGGTGAGCGCGCGCGATTTGATTTCGTTCCAGGAGAGGGGCATGGTGATTACTTTTGAAGAGCACGGGCAACCGACTCAGTGGCTTCGACAAGGTCTGTGACGAGCCGCTCGTCCACATCAAGCAGGCCTTCGTATTCACCCAGGTTGCGGGTGTTATGGCATTTGTCAAGCACGCGCCAGACTTCTGGACCCAAATTCAAAGTGTGGGGCAAAACCTGAAAAACAATATAACGATTTCCCGCCCGGTAGCCCATGCGCCGCAGTGCCGCCAGGCACAGTGCATGCGCCGCGTTATAGGCCAGATCAAACCGGCTTTCCAGAGCAAGTGTTGTATTGCGCGCATCTTGCAGTCGAGCGATACCCGTGCGTAGCAGACCCGCAATTTCATTTGCATCTGGTGCTTCAGTTTTCAGTGATTTGCCTGGACCGCACAAGTTCTCAAGTGCTGCGTGCATGGACTTGCTCCTCGGTTCCGATTAGCCAAATCTTGGGTTGCTGCAGGACGCGGGTGACAAACGCACTGTCTTGTGTAATGCGCTTAGCCCAGTCCTCGGGCGTGTAGAGCGTGGGGTTGACTTTGCGCCCCAAGGTTTGCGTGGCGTTCTCCAGTGCGCCAAACACTTCGCCGTAACCCAAACTGCGACTGACGATCATCACGTCTACATCGCTGTGGGCAGTGTCTTGTTGCTTTGCGACAGAGCCATAGATAAACGCCATCTCGATTTGCGCTGCCAGTGGCAAAAGCGCATGACGTAGTACGTCGGCTAATCCCATGGTTTTGAGCACCAGCCCACGCAGCTCGGCAAACACGGGCGCGCTGACATTGGCCTGGTAATGTTTTTGGTTGCCCTGCTTGCTGATGGTGATCAAGCCAGCCGCAGACAGACTGGCCAACTCTCGCTGCACCGCACCGGTGCCGGATTGGGCCAGCGCAATCAACTCATTGGCGTAATAACTGCGGTCCGGGTTGCCAAACAGCACAGCTAGCACCCGCTGCCTTACCTTCGGCAAAAGTGCGTCCGCAACTGTGGATGAATCGGGTGGAGTGGTTGAAATACCCATATTGGGGTTTATCATACCTTAAATGGGGTTCTTGCCATTTGTCGGAGGATGATCGCTGGCACTTCGTGGTCTTTTCGTGCGTCTTTGCTGCCGCCAATGCACTCGATTAAATAACCATAAACCTCCGTTGAATATGTTTTAGAAGCTACCAAAATTAGAGCAATTTTACTGGGCTGACTGTGCTCGCACGTAACTGCGCAATGCTGCGGCCATTGCCTTAACCTCGTCCAGAGAATGCCGCACGGGTTCGTTTTCGAGGAACTTCGCTAGGGCCTTGGTCTCCAGCACCCAAATGCCTTCGGCTTGATTGTCAAATGACTCCACAAACCAGCCTGGAAAAACCACCACTGGCCAGACAAAGGGATCAAACTGGTTTTCGCGCAGAAAGTTCCCCAACCATCGTGCCTGCGCTTTGGCTTGTATTAAGGGGTTGCGCTCTATGCGAAGCCCATTCGCAAAAACTTCGCCTGCTGTCACCGTCACCTTGCATTCGCCCCGCGCCGGCTTGGAATGGGTTTTGGTTTCTATGGTGAACACACCTTGGGGGCCAATCACCATGTGGTCCGCGTTTGTGTCGCCATTAGGTACGTCATGAAACACCACGAAATCCTGTCGCCGCAGCCACTCAAGATGCTCAGCCACAGCACGCTCTCCATCGCGCCCAAGCCTGATTTGCGCCAGGCGTTTTTTAGCCCGCCATATCTTTACAGCCGCGTACGACGCGGCCGTGACAGCCACGACTGTGTAAATCACGGGATTGGGCTTGGCAGCCGTGAAATAGCGAAACCACTCCAGCCCGGCTATGATGACCATCATCACCGCAAGCATCCCAGGCGCAAAAATGTGGTCGTAAAACTCGTCCTCCAATTGCTCGGTTAGCGACTGCCCCGGCGCGCGCAGTGGTGGCGCTCGGTCCAGGGGTGAACGTTTCTTGAGGGTGCTCATTCGGCCCTTGCTTTGCGTTTGTTTTTGGGAGATGTGGCTGGCAGCAGGCTGGTGTATCTGCCATGTGATAACAAGCTGTTGATTTGTATTGATTTTTTCACGTTTTCCGGATTCTGGTGTGATAAGAAAATATGTCCTGAAAGGCAAAGCATCAGGTCGAAGAGGTCAATGCTTGCCGTATAGCCCCATCCAACGTCTGCCCTTGTTCGGTCTTCCACTCCAGCCAGCCGTTGGCTGAGCGACCCATCACCGCAATGGCGGCCATGCTCGGGCTGGTGAATAGGTGGTCACGCGTGAAAACGTAGGTGTCGCCGTTCTGCGCCAGAACGCCATCTGTCACCAGTTGCTGGCGAAAGCGCTCTTGCGAGGTGCCTTGAATGGACGCCACATTACCGATGCGAGCGGCCGAGCCTTTGTGAACCACGAAGCCCTCGGACGTGTATTCACCTACGCCATTGGCCTGCGGCCCTTTGCAGTAAAACAGCTCCGGTGCCTGGGGCTTGCCATCCACCTGCTGCGGCGAGCCGGTCAGCGGTTCAAAAATCGGCTGGCCCAGCGTAGCGACGAGGGTGGCGGCGGTCTCGAAAATCTCGTGGCAGTCCGCTTGCAGTGGTGCGGGGGTATAGGGTTGTGAGCCGGTGTTGCCGTTTTCCAGGCTGTAGCGTCCGGCCTGGGCCGCTTGTTGAATCGCAAACCACTCCAGAAATAACGCATGCGTTTGCGTCATGCTGTTGGTGAGTGAAATGACCACCAGCGCCCGGTTCCAGAAGTCTTTGTTCTGGTTGTGCTGTACCAACCGGGTGCCGACGTTGCCGGATTGGCCGATGTACACGCGCGGCAAGCCTGTCTCGGACAACTCGCCGATCAAAAAGTACACGCCCACCTGCTGCGCTTCGGGCAACTTGAAGAAGTCGGCCAATTGGTTGCGCGGGACTTCGATGACGCGAACGATGCGCGTCGTGATTTCGGCCACGCGCATGCCGCGCGGGTCACCGGCGGGGAGGTAGATTTGGATGGTTTGGGGGCGGGGCATGGGGCTTGAGTATCGGTCGGTCTTGAACTCTCTCTATGGCCACATGCCAACAGTTCTGCAGTTGCTAGTTGAAAACAACACCGGCGTGGTCGGCAATCTTCTTTGCTAAGTCTTGAAAATCGTCGTAGCAGTTGCGAACTGCCTCGATGTGCGCACCAATAGCGCCATCTGCTGACTTCAGGAAAAATATTGGCTTTCGGGCCTCCATGGCCATTGGCATCAGGCTACGGTAGTGCTTTAAAAGGGATAGACAGCGTGGGTCAGTCGCAATAGTTGGGGGCGCAGCGTCTGGTTCGTCCAATACTGAACTCCTGTAGGTGCTAGGTATGCGATCCATCCAGCGCTTGTAGGCTTTGACAGGGCGGTTGTCCAAGCTGCCGTGTTGCATCACTACATAGCCTATGGGATTCATAGTGCCTTTTGGCATGGAAAGCCCCTGAGGTGCTTTTTTTGTCAAATCGGACCAGACAACCCTCCAGTCTCGTAAGGTGGGCCCCAAATTTTTCATTCCCTGAATTGAAAAAAGGTCAGGTGCTAGAGGCAGGCAGACTTGATCAGATGCGATCAAAGCGGATCGATTGATAGCGCCCAGATTGGGACCCACGTCAATCAATGCAATATCAGCTTTGAAATCCTGATCTGACTGAATGAGCCGATGAAAAGCAGTTATCGTTCGAAATGCCGACTCGTCTCCAAGTTGGCAATTTGGCCAAGCCGCTGATAATTTGTCTTCGAACCGAGAGAGTCCAAGATCACCTGGCAACAATCCAAGATTCGGATTGATACGCTCAACGTGGGGCGCATTTATGTCGCCAGTACCACGCAATATCGGATTGATTGCACCATATATCGTGTCAGGGTGATCGCCGTCTGGCCAAAGCAGCTCCAATCTGCTTTCGGTGAGAAACATTGCCGTCAAATTTGCTTGAGGATCCAAATCAACTGCAAGCGTCTTGACGCCATGTTCGGCGAACATCCACGCAAGGTGGTAAACCAGCGATGTTTTCCCTACCCCGCCTTTGTTGTTGAAGAACGCCACTGTTTTCATACAGGCCTCTTTTGAATTTTGACCAGCACAGACTGTTCATCGAACTCGAATGAGGCTGGAGGGTTTCCATTTTCCGCCAGCAGCGCCTGTGCGCGCTGTACACCGTAACCAAATCGATTGACGTAGCCGAGTGATTTAAGCGCCTCGGCAATCACAGGATTTCGGTAGCTGTTTCGCGTTGGGAAGTTTTCCCGTGTAGCCTCGCCATACAAACCGCCCGGACTTTGAATCTCAATGTGATCTGAAAAAACGTAAAAACGAATAGGGGCATTGCTGTTGTAGTTGCGGTGCATTACCGCGTTCATGAGCAACTCGCGCACTGCTCGTTCCGGATAGTTTGGAAGAAGCCTTTCCTCTAGTGGACTAGTTCGCACAATAGACGTTTTGATAAGCAACTTCAGGCGGCCTTCCAACTCCTTGAGGACGGAGTGCATATCTCCAGAAATTTCTGCTTGATCACTTGGGATGTCAGTCAAGGATGTGCTCGGCAATTCCAGATACTGCACATAGGCGCCGGGAAGGTAGAAGCGCGGATTCTTTCCAATGAGTAACATCCCTGCATTGGTTGCGCACCCACGGTCCGGGTCGTACAAGCGAAGCGATGCCAACTGCTGCTCAATAGGGCGATGATTGGCTGCAATGGTTTCCGCATCCACAGCTTCACGCCGATAACTATCGAACTGTCCTAAAGCTAAATCATCAATTTTCGATTCCGAACAAGGTTGAGCATCGAACGATTTCGCTTGCGCAATGCGCCGCTCGCTCAGAGTCCTTTCCTCTTGCTCATTGGCTATGCCCTTGCGTGGTCCGACGCGGATGTGTACCCGTCCTTTGTAGCGTACGGGCGGCAAGTCAGATGGATGAACTTCAACAACCGCAACGTCTCCGCCTTCAAGCGAAAATTTCACCACGTTCATCATCGGCTGGGGAAGAATGTTGCCGTCTGATCTGATGGCTGCAAGGTTCTTTAATAAGTCGTCCGTAACCGCAATGCCTGCTAGAGAGCCGTTATCCTTTACTCCGACCAACAAATAGCCAGGCCGACGATGGTTGGGGAGATCATTTGCAAACGCACATATGGCCTGTCCGAACTTATCGGTGTTGTTGGTTGATTCCGTTCGTTCGGCGGTGTCTGACTCAATGTCAGCTATCAGCGCCCTCAGTTGGTCTTCGGTCAGCATTTTGGTCTCCTGTTGGACATTTTTGAATGTCGTGCTACTTCCCCCAACTATCCTTCAACCCCACCGCCAGATTAAACACCGGCTTGCTCCCCTGCACATGGTCCACCCGATCCGCCACAAAGTACCCATGCCGCTCAAACTGGAAGTTCTGGCCGGGCAGGGCGTTCGCCAGTGACGGTTCCACGATGGCCGTGATGACCTTCAGGCTGTTCGGGTTCAGGCTCTCGATGAAGTCTTTGCCACCCGCATCGGGCTGGGCGTCCAGGAACAGGCGGTCGTACAGGCGCACTTCGGCGTCGACGCCGTCGGCCACGCCAACCCAGGTGATGGCGGCTTTTACTTTGACGGTTTCGCTGCCGGGCGTGCCGCTCTTGGTGTCGGGCACCACAGTGGCCAGCACTTGCACGATGTGGCCGTCCGCGTCTTTGCTGCAGCCGGT
>JALNWC010000136.1 GCA_023231075.1 Rhodoferax sp. | reverse complement strand
GCCAGCTTCAGTCCGGCCGGACACATTCTGGGGGCATCAAGCATCCTGCTCGAAGTGGCGGGGCGGCGCATTTTGTTCTCAGGCGACCTGGGCCGCCCCGACGACCTGATCATGAGCCCGCCCGACGATGCGCCGCAAGCCGACACCGTGCTGATCGAGTCCACTTACGGCGACAGGATTCACCCAAAAGAAGATATTCCTGCCGAGCTGGCACCCGCCTTGCAACGCGTGGCCAAGCGTGGCGGCGTGGCGGTGGTGCCGGTGTTTGCCGTGGGCCGCGCCCAGGCCTTGCTGCACGCCATTCACCTGCTGAAGATGAAGGGCGAGCTGCCGACCTCGCTGCCGGTTTTCCTCGACAGCCCGATGGCGGTGCACACCACCCATTTGTTTGAAGACCACCCCGGCGAGCACCGCCTGAGCCACCAGGACACGCGGGCCCTGACACACAACGCCACCATGATCAACAGCACCGACGAATCGAAGGCCCTGGCCAGCCGCCACGGCCCGATGGTGATCCTGTCGGCCAGCGGCATGGCCACCGGCGGGCGCGTGCTGCACCACCTGGCGCACTACGCCGACAACCACCGCAACATGATCATCCTGACCGGTTACCAGGCCCCCGGCACGCGCGGTGCCACGCTGGCCAGTGGCGCCAAGTCGGTGCGCATCCACGGGCGCGATGTCGACGTCAACGCCGAAGTGGTGCAACTCGAATCCGCCTCGGCCCACGCCGACGCCAACCAGTTGCTGGCCTGGCTGCGCACCATGCCGCAGCCGCCCGACCAGGTCTATGTGGTGCATGGCGATCCTGGTCCTGCCGATATGATGCGCAGCCGCATCAAGCACGAACTGGGCTGGCGTGCGGTCGTGCCTGAGCATGGCTCCACCTGGCCCACCTAATGTTGGGGTCAGAGCACGTCGCTACGCGAGTGGTCTGACCCGCAAGCACCTTCCAATTGGGGTCAGAGCACGCCGCGACACGAGTGGTCTGACCCGCAAGTTCCTCCAAGAAAATAGCCATGACGCAATTCCTGACCGCCGCTTTTTATAAATTTGTCGAACTTCCCGACTACGCCGCGCTGAAAGAGCCCCTGCTGGCTTGCTGCCAACAACAAGGCGTCAAGGGCATGATTCTGCTGGCCACCGAGGGCATCAACAGCACCCTTGCCGGCCCGGCCGAGGGCGTGCATGCGGTGCTGGCCTATTTGCGCCAGGACCCGCGGCTGGCCGACCTGCAGCACAAGGAAGCCTGGTCCGACAAGCCGCCGTTTTACCGCATGAAGGTACGCCTGAAACGCGAAATCGTCACGCTGGGTGTGCCCGAGGCCAACCCGGCCAAACTGGCCGGCACCTATGTCAAGCCGGCCGACTGGAACCAGCTGATCTCCGACCCCGATGTGGTGCTCGTGGACACCCGCAACCACTACGAGGTGGACATCGGCAGCTTCACCGGCGCGCTCAATCCGCACATCGACAGCTTTGCACAACTGCCACAGTGGGTGGCGCAAACCCCTGCGCTGAACCCGGCCACCGGCAAAAAACCCAAGGTGGCGATGTTTTGCACCGGCGGCATTCGTTGCGAAAAATCCACGGCCCTGCTGCGCGCCCAAGGCTTCGACGAGGTCTACCACCTCGAAGGTGGCATATTGAAATACTTGGAAACCGTGCCGCCAGAGCAAAGCCTGTGGCAAGGGGCGTGCTTTGTCTTTGACGAACGCGTGTCGGTCGGCCACGGCCTCGAAGTCGGCGACTACGGCCTGTGCCGGGCTTGCCGCATGCCCATCAGCGAGGCCGACAAGTTGTCGCCGCTGTTCGAAGACGGCGTCAGCTGCGCCCGCTGCCACGCCGTCACCAGCGAAGCCCAAAAATCAGGTGCCCGGGAACGCAAACGCCAGTGGAAGCTGGCCAAGGCGCGCGGGCTGGACTGGGTGGGAGCATCCAAATAAGTTATCCGGTTCTGTACTCGTTTCGCCGCTGTTTCAAAGTGTTATGACCAAACTCCCGCCGTGGCAGCCGGGGGCGGGTTCAGACGCTGGTGTTTATCTCGCCATCAACCACGCCATTGCATCAAGTGTGCTAAATTTGCCAGGTAGTCAGATTTAACTACCCGATGCATTGGAGTCCGCACATGACTGTCACTTCAGACACAAGCCGCCCGACCAGCTTGAAATTGCCAGCCGCCCTGAAAGCCCAACTTGCGCTTGACGCGCAAAATGCCGGGCTGTCCTTGCACGCCTTCATGGTGCAAACCTTGGCCGACGCGGCACGCAGAACTCGCCTGGGGAAGGCATTTACGCTGGATGCCATGACCGCCTTAACCGACATGAAGTCAAGCGGTCTGGGCTACGAGCTGGCCGATGTGCGGTCCTATTTTTCAGCCATGTCGCGCCACCGAGCAGGTCTTCAAGCGAAACCGCAAGCACCCCAGCCAACGCGGCTGGATTGATCCATGCCACGGGTACTCCTAAGCCAGGCCGCGTTTGACGACCTGCTCCCCTTGGAGGAGTTTCTTGCAGAAGCAGGTGATCCGCCAAGCGGCGACTTGCTGGCATTTGTGCTGGATGCGTTGCAGGTTTTATCCCATCAACCTGGCATAGGTCGCCCGGTGGAAGGCGGCCTGCGGGAATTGATTATTTCCCGCAGGCGCAGCGGCTATCTGGCACGTTATGAATTTGACGATGTGCGCGACCTGGTGCTGGTAGCCCGCATTCGCCATCAACGGGAATCCGGCTACACCGAGATGGAGCTTTGACCGGCCCGTAGTCAGGCAGTGCATTCCGGATTGCGCTTTGCTGCAACGCTTACACTCTACGACAATTTTGGCGAACACCAACACAAAAAATTGTCCAGGGATGGCGCATGCTTTTTAACTCTTACATTTTCATCTTCGGCTTTTTGCCCGTGGTCTGGCTTGGCTTTTTCCAGACTGGCAAGTCCAGCCACGCCATGGCCGCGCTCTGGCTGGCAGCGGCCTCGCTGTTTTTCTATGGCTGGTGGGATGTGCGTTACATCGGCCTGCTGCTGGCCTCCATCGCCTTCAATTACGCCGCCAGCTACCTGATTGGCCGAAAAGTGAATCAGCCCGTCAGCCCGGTAGTACACAGCGTGTAGCGCATAGACCCCTTCACAACAACAATATCAAGGAGATTCCGATGGAATATCGACGGGAGATTGACGGACTTCGGGCATTAGCAGTTGTGCCTGTGATGCTTTTTCATGCCGGTTTTCAGACGTTCAGTGGCGGCTTTGTTGGCGTTGATATTTTTTTTGTGATCAGCGGCTATCTCATAACAACCATCATACTTTCTGACCTGCAAAGAGAAAAGTTTAGTCTTTTATCTTTTTATGAGCGACGGGCAAGACGAATACTGCCTGCCCTTTTTCTTGTAATGGCTGTCAGTTCTATCCTTGCATACGCTTGGTTGATGCCTGATGAGTTTAAGAACTTTGGTCAGTCGCTTGTTGCCACTACGGTTTTCGCCAACAACATTTTGTTGGCAGTTACCAGCGGTTATTGGGCGTTGGCTAGCGAGTTTAAACCACTACTCCATACTTGGAGTTTGGGTGTGGAGGAGCAATATTACGTAATTTTTCCGTTATTTATGTTGTTAGGTTGGCGGTACTTTAGTGGAAATTTAATTAGAGTTCTTGGTGTTGTTGCACTCCTTAGTTTTGCAATTGCCAATTGGGGTGCATTTAATAAACCCGATTTAGCTTTTTATCTTTTACCTACACGTGCATGGGAAATACTTCTAGGTTCTTTTGTGGCTTTTTACCTGAACAAGAATAAAAATATTGAGCACGACCGCCTTAGCTATGAGTTTTTCAGCTTAGGTGGTTTTCTCCTCATTGTTGTTCCAATATTTATTTTTGATCGCGGTCAACCATCACCTAGTTTTTACACTTTGGTACCTACTTTGGGTGCTGTTTTAATAATTTTATTTGCATTGGAAGATACCCTTGTAGGAAAGTTGCTTGGCAGCAAAGCAATGGTTGGCGTCGGTTTAATAAGCTATAGCTTGTATTTGTGGCATCAACCACTTCTGGCATTTTCTCGTATTTATTTAGTAAATAAACCGAATCAAGAAATCTCGGGGAGCTTGCTTTTACTAACTTTTGTTCTTGCGTATTTCACTTGGCGATTCGTTGAGACCCCCTGCCGCAGTAAAGAAACAATAAGTCGAAATGTAGTCTTTTCGTCAATGGCAACTGTAGGGGTTTTTTTTGTTTTATTAGGGTTTTACCTTAACAAGGAATATGGTATTCCAACCCGAATTTTTGATGCCAGTGTGAAAATTTCAGATATGGATAAAAGAATCTACAACGAGCGAGTATTCAAATTGAAGCAAGATTATTTTTCAGAAAGTGAAAAACTGAAAATTCTTGTGGTTGGCAATAGTTTTGGTAGAGATTTTGTAAACATGACTACCGAAACATTTAATCTTAATAATGTTGAAATTGTGTATCGCGATGATCTATCACAATGTATATTGCCATTTAAAGATGAAGTTAATAAAAAACTCTATAGTTTTGCTAATGTTATTGTCTTTGCAAACGTCGGGGCTAAAAAATGCATCGATGAAAATATTGCATTTTCAAATAATATTGGATCAGAAATTTTCTATATTGGCTCAAAGGAGTTTGGATGGAATTTAAATTGGCTTATTAGGCTTGACCATACAAATTTGCCAAATCAATACAACCCACTTCTTACTGGGACGATGGACATTGAAAAAACGTCTGCTGGTCTCGTTCCAATCAATAATTACATCTCATTATTAACGCCAATAGTAAAGGGCGACCAAGTACCAGTTACTGATAGTTTTGGCCGACTTCTTAGTACCGATAGGGCTCATCTGACAAAGTATGGTGCAATATTCATTGGAGAAAAGGCCTTGCTCACGAGCCGCTATGGCGCGATTTTGATTAAGCATTCAAAACTGTAAATGTATTATTTTCGTCCCAGCGCTGTTCTGCGGTGACACCCCATACCATCGAGGCGCACCTCGCCCGCATCCGCGCCGACCGTGAGCGTTACCGCCAGACCCATCCGCAAGACGTGACTGAAATTGAAGCCATGGCGCGTGAAGTGGCCAAGACCAAACGCTGCAAAGTTTGAATATTTCGGATTTCTGCGTCACTCGACCCGACCAACGGGCTCCCAACAGCCCTATCGGTACCCCGACCGATGCAACACCCACCCGACAACGGCTAGCGGCGTGCGTTGGGTGTCTGACGTAGCGAAATAAAGGAGGAGGCTTGGGGCGAAGCCCGAAGCCGGGGGACATTCGCGGAGTCAGATACCCAATGCGCGCTGCGGGTTAAAGCGAACAGCAAAGGTATAAAAAGGGTTGCGCCCCCTTTTATGAGGTCCCGGCATGCATGCATTCAGCGGTCATGGATTGCGGATCCGGTCCGCAATGACAGCCTTCTTTCATGCTTCGAGGGTGTGTGGCTGCCACGAAGTTGGCGCAGCAAGCGCACACGATGTGCTGCGCAGCAGCACGAGGCGCGGGTTTTGGATGTCCGGCTGTCCCCACGCCTTTCTTTTGCTTGCTTTTCTTTGGCGACCCAAAGAAAAGTGAGTCGCCCGCCGGGGCGAGACCCGGCTCCGGATCACAACCCCCTGGCAGGAATTACATCGACACCATCAAAACGCCTCCAGCGCCAGCGCCGTCACGCAGCCCGCCCCTTCCACAATGCTGTCCCTCAGCCCCGGGGCCCTGGTCAGCAGGTGGTCGGCGTAAAAGCGCGCGGTGGTGATCTTGGCTTGCATGAAGGCCGTGTCCTGCCCTTTGGCCAATTGATCCTGGGCGATCAGCAGCGCACGCGCCAGCTGCCAGCCCGCCATCAGGTTGCCGGCCAGCATCAGGTAGGGCACGCTGCCGGCAAACACGTCGTTGGGTCGGGTTTTGGTGTTGGCCGCCACAAAGGCCACCACGTCCAGGAAAGCTTCGCGGGCCGCTTTGAGGCGTTTCGCCACGGCCTGGGCATCGGCGCTGCCGTGTTGCCGCAGCGCGGCTTCGGTGGCCTCGATCTGCGCGGCAATGCTTTTGGCGGTCTGGCCACCGTCGCGCGCAGTCTTGCGTCCCACCAGGTCGTTGGCCTGGATGGCGGTGGTGCCTTCGTAGATGGTCAGGATCTTGGCATCGCGGTAATACTGGGCGCAACCGGTTTCCTCGATGAAGCCCATGCCGCCATGGACCTGCACGCCCAGGCTGGTCACTTCGAGGCTCATCTCGGTACTAAAACCCTTGATCAGCGGCACCATGAATTCATAAAACGCCTGGTTTTGTTTGCGCGTCTCGGCATCGGCATGGTGATGTGCTGCGTCATAGGCGGCAGCGGCCACGCTGGACAGGGCGCGGCAGCCCTCGGTGGTGGCGCGCATGGTCATGAGCATGCGTTTGACATCGGGGTGATGGATGATGGGGCCGGCGCCTGGCAGCGAGCCGTCAACCGGGCGGCTCTGGATACGCTCCTTGGCAAATTCCACCGCTTTCTGGTAGGCCCGGTCGGCAATGGCGATGCCCTGCACGCCCACGCCGTAACGCGCGGCGTTCATCATGATGAACATGTATTCGAGACCACGGTTTTCCTGGCCCACCAAGAAACCGACCGCGCCACCGTGGTCGCCGAACTGCAGCACGGCCGTCGGGCTGGCCTTGATGCCCATCTTGTGTTCGATGCTGACACAATGCACGTCGTTACGGGCACCGGGTGAACCGTCGGCATTGACCAGAAATTTGGGCACGACAAACAGGCTGATGCCTTTCACGCCTTCGGGTGCGCCGGCGACGCGGGCCAGCACCAGATGGACGATGTTGTCGGCCATGTCGTGCTCACCCCAGGTGATGAAGATCTTGGTGCCAAACACCTTGTAAGAGCCGTCGGCCTGGGGTTCTGCCTTGGTGCGCACGGCGGCCAGGTCTGATCCGGCTTGCGGCTCGGTCAGGTTCATGG
>JALNWC010000135.1 GCA_023231075.1 Rhodoferax sp. | reverse complement strand
CCGGATCGGGCGGCGAAGCAATCGGTGACTGGCTGGCCAGCAATTCCATCAGCCGCTCGGTGGCACCGGCAGCGCGCAACAAGTCGCCGTAGACCTCGCCCAAAATGGCAAAGGCGCTGGCCAAAATGATCACGTACAGCACGGTCTGCCCCAAATGCCCGGCACTGATGCGCCCGGCCATCACCGCCTGCGTGCCCTGGTACAGACCCCACAACAGCGCCGCCGAAGTGGCAATGATGATGAAAGCCACCAGCACCGAACGCGCCCGCGAGCGGCGCACCGCCACCTCGAACGCGGTGTCGGTTGCCTGGCTGAAGCGCGCCGCTTCGCGCGCCTCAGCCGTGTAACTTTGCACCACCGGAATGGCGTTGAGCACCTCGGCGGCAATGGCGCTGGCGTCGGCCGCGCGGTCCTGGCTGGCGCGTGACAGCTTGCGCACCCGTCGGCCAAACCAGGCCGCTGGCAGCACAATCAGCACCAGCCCGCCGAGCACCTGCACCATCACCATCGGGTTGGTCCAGACCAGCACGGCCAGGGCGCCGACACCCATCACCAGATTGCGCAGCCCCATGCTCAGCGACGAACCCACCACCGTCTGCACCAGCGTGGTGTCGGCCGACAGCCGTGACAGCACCTCGCCGGTCTGCGTGGTCTCGAAAAACGCCGGGCTTTGCCGCAGCACATGGCCATAAACGGCATTGCGCAGGTCGGCGGTGATGCGCTCCCCCAACCAGCTCACCATGTAAAAGCGCGCCGCCGAAAACAGCCCGAGCGCCACCGCCACGGCAAACAGCGCCACAAAATGCTCACGCAAGGCCATCAGCTGCTCGCCCCGGTCGGTCTGCACCAGCCCGCCGTCGATCAGGCTGCGCAGCGCCAGCGGAAAAGCCAGCGTGGCCGCGGCCGCCAGCACCAGAAACAACAGCGCCAGCGCAATGCGGCCACGGTAGGGTTTCAGGAAGGGCAACAGTCCTGAGAGCGATTTGGGGTTGCCTGGTTTGGGGGTTTGGGTGGTCATGAATCGGAATGAAGATGGGGTTTGTTTCTGGAGAGTTTTCAGGGGTGAAATAAGTGCGTATGATGTACAAAAACTTGCACACAATGTGCGACTCAGGAGAAGGTCATGGGAATTTCAGCAAGCGATATTATTCCGCTCTCACATGCCAGAGCCAACTTTTCCGAGCTGGCAGAGGAAGTCAAGGCGGGTGCAGAGAAGATTGTGACGAAAAATGGCGAAAGCTTCATTGCGTTGATCGATTCTGACAGGTTGGACTATTACCACCAGCTTGAACGCGCGCGCATTCACTTGCTTCTGATCGACGCGGCTTCCAAGGGTCTTGACGATGTCGCTGCCGGTCGGTTAAAGGACGCCCGCAGCGTCATCCAGGCAATCAAGCGTCGGCGCAGCGTCTGACTGCTGCAGAACAAAACCATGGTGACGAAACTTGCCGTCAAGTTAACGGCCAACTTTGAGAGCAATCTCGTTGACATTGAACGTTTTTTGTCCACCGTGGAAGCGCCTCAAGCCTACGACGACCTGTTGGACGAACTGCTTGACACCGTGATTCCCAGTCTCCAACGGTTTCCGGCGATGGGTCGGCCATTTTTCAACCGGGCCGTCGGGTCAGTGGAGGCCACGAATGCGCTGACCACTTTGAGCGCCAAATTGAAGGCCTTGCTTGCTGAACCGGACAGTTTGCACGAATACGTGATGGACCACTATTTAGTGTTGTACGCGCGGGTCGCTGGACATATTGACCTGCTGTCGATCAAGCATCATCGCCAGCTCTCATTTAATTTCGAGGCGCGTTGGGGCGCCAAGTCTTCGCGCTGACCGGCTGTATCGGTCCTTGAACCCCGTGGGGCAGACTTCAGTCTGCCATGGTCGACTGAAGTTGACCTCGCAACAAGTCCGAAGCTGTGTTCATGGAAAGGCGCTGGGGCCGGGTTCACCGCGTCGGGTGGCGGTGGATGAGATTGAAAGCTTGGTTGAAAATATTTTTGAGGAGTAGGGGAGAGGCTCACCTGGTGAGCCTGTGGGGGGTAAGCTATCTACAAAGCAAAAAAATCACAGAGGGGAAAGCTATCGTGTCAGAACCACTAACCCACTCGGGTGGAACAACTTGGCAGGCTTGTAGCATGGCTGGGGTAAGCTCCCCAAAGTCATCCGCCGACTTTGTCCGCGACGAATATCGGGTTGGCAGATTGAAACAGCACCCTTTGAAGGGCTACAAAAAATGAAAATCCTGCCCACCGAGTTCGACGGTCAATCCATCCGCCGCGTGTACGACGAAGACACGGAAACCTGGTGGTTTTCTGTGATTGACGTGGTGCAGGTGCTGACGCAGCAGGCCGATTACCAAACGGCCCGCAAATACTGGAACAAGCTCAAAGAACGCTTGAGCAAAGAAGGCAGCGAGTCGGTGACAAATTGTCACCGACTGAAATTGCCCGCTGCCGATGGCAAAAACTACCTCACCGACGTAGCCACCGCCGAAACCCTGCTGCGCCTGGTGCAGTCCATCCCCAGCCCCAAAGCCGAGCCCATCAAGCTCTGGCTGGCCAAGGTGGGCTACGAGCGCATGCAAGAGATGGCCGACCCCGCTTTGTCGCTTGACCGTGCTCGCCAAACCTGGCAACAACATGGCCGCAGCGACAAGTGGATTCAGCAGCGCATGACCGGGCAGGAAACCCGCAACAAACTCACCGATTACTGGACTGAGCACGACATCAAAGCGGGCAGTGAATTTGCCATTTTCACCAACATCATTCACCAGGAATGGGCTGGCGTGAGCGTCGCAGAGCACAAGGACATGAAGGGTCTGACAAGCCACAACCTGCGCGATCACATGAGTGAGGCCGAATTGATTTTTACCGCGTTGGCGGAACTGTCCACCCGGCAGATTGCTGAAAGTGTGAATGCCACCGGCATGCCAGAAAACAAGTCCGTCGCCAAAAAAGGGGGCCGCATTGCGGCCCAAGCCCGTCACCAGTTGGAGAGCCAAACCGGAAAGTCGGTAGTGACCGGGGCCAATTACCTGCCGCCGGGTGCCAAAAGCAAAATGGGTTCACTCAAGGCCGGTGTGGTGAAGCAGTTGCGTGACGTCAAGAAGTAAAACGTTTCTGAGCTGCCTATGCGGCAGTGAACTTTCTGGTGGGCCAGGTATTGCAGCTGCATCATTTCTGAGCTGCCTATGCGGCAGTGAACCCGGTGTAGCTATAGGTTTTGATCCAGGTGCTTTTCTGAGCTGCCTATGCGGCAGTGAACCGTAATTGTTGTCCTCATCGCTGCCGTCGTTTTTTCTGAGCTGCCTATGCGGCAGTGAACATAAAGCACGGTAGGCTTCGATAGGAGTTTCCTTTCTGAGCTGCCTATGCGGCAGTGAACGCCGCATGCAGCGCTTCGGCCATGGTCCGTGCTTTCTGAGCTGCCTATGCGGCAGTGAACATAGCGTTAACCCGGATTACTGGGGGGTATCGTTTCTGAGCTGCCTATGCGGCAGTGAACTAGGCGGATGACGTGCAAGAGTTGGCCATTGTTTTCTGAGCTGCCTATGCGGCAGTGAACTTGCTATTTATGGCCTGGGCGCGCGTGCCGCTTTTCTGAGCTGCCTATGCGGCAGTGAACAAGCAACATTCATTAACGCTGCACCCGGCTTATTTCTGAGCTGCCTATGCGGCAGTGAACTGCGTATGTGGTGGCATATCTCGCGCCGATGTTTTCTGAGCTGCCTATGCGGCAGTGAACCAAGCTTTCCGGGGAAGTGCCGGTTGACATAATTTCTGAGCTGCCTATGCGGCAGTGAACGTCGATGAGTCCCTCGATCTCGCGGCGGTACTTTTCTGAGCTGCCTATGCGGCAGTGAACCGAGACCAGCCTGTTTGGGGCTGGACTGCGAATTTCTGAGCTGCCTATGCGGCAGTGAACACCGATAAGGCAGCCCAGGACGTGGCGCAGGTTTTCTGAGCTGCCTATGCGGCAGTGAACAAAAGTATATGAAGGCTTTTCGTGACTCTGATTTTCTGAGCTGCCTATGCGGCAGTGAACGCACCCAGGTTATCGGACAGGTCAAACGCATTTTTCTGAGCTGCCTATGCGGCAGTGAACGGCTTGCTCTGCGCCACCTGGCGGATGGTGTTTTTCTGAGCTGCCTATGCGGCAGTGAACACCAGCAGCACCTCAAGCAGACTGCCGTCACCTTTCTGAGCTGCCTATGCGGCAGTGAACATTCGCCCTGCAACGCTCAATGTCTACATCATTTTCTGAGCTGCCTATGCGGCAGTGAACGATGGCAAAGACCAATTGATTGCGTTGCGTTTTTTCTGAGCTGCCTATGCGGCAGTGAACTGTACGCGGCCACAGACAACGGCAGGCCCGATTTTCTGAGCTGCCTATGCGGCAGTGAACCAAACGACTGCGCGACTTGTAGGTGTCCGAGTTTTCTGAGCTGCCTATGCGGCAGTGAACCCGATGTCTTTCACCGGGTCGCTCAAGCCGCTTTTCTGAGCTGCCTATGCGGCAGTGAACGACAGGTATCTACACCGGACGGGTTGCTGTCATTTCTGAGCTGCCTATGCGGCAGTGAACGACAAAGGGGCCACACCCAGCGACTTGTCCCATTTCTGAGCTGCCTATGCGGCAGTGAACGCATTGTCAGGACTGGCGCAAAATTGTTTGGTTTTCTGAGCTGCCTATGCGGCAGTGAACGCCTTAGTGCCATTGCCAACACTGCGGCCACTTTTCTGAGCTGCCTATGCGGCAGTGAACGCCAGTGCCGTCACTCAGCGGCAGCAGGCCAATTTCTGAGCTGCCTATGCGGCAGTGAACTGTGTGTGCGTTCTGTAGAGGGCACGCGCTATTTTCTGAGCTGCCTATGCGGCAGTGAACAAGGCAGCGCGCCAGGCGTGCCACTTGACCCATTTCTGAGCTGCCTATGCGGCAGTGAACTGCCACTTGACCCAGGCAGCCGCGGCCGCGCTTTTCTGAGCTGCCTATGCGGCAGTGAACCCACCAAACGCGGCCGCATGGCTGCGCACCTTTTTCTGAGCTGCCTATGCGGCAGTGAACACCTGGCAGGTCTGCAGGCTGTTTGCCTGCTTTTTCTGAGCTGCCTATGCGGCAGTGAACTTATCCACAGGTTCAAGGCGCTATGCTTTTTGTTTCTGAGCTGCCTATGCGGCAGTGAACTTAAGTGAAACAAAAGCACTTTTCATAAGCAATTTCTGAGCTGCCTATGCGGCAGTGAACGACGTGGTGCGAGACCTGGACATCCGCGACGTTTTCTGAGCTGCCTATGCGGCAGTGAACAAAACATGGTAAAAAAAGCGGCCGCCATCGTTTTTCTGAGCTGCCTATGCGGCAGTGAACGCTGCGTCCCGACCCGCCTGCACGCCCGTGTCTTTCTGAGCTGCCTATGCGGCAGTGAACTCGAACCCCCACGGGTAACCCTTGGCGCGTTTTTTCTGAGCTGCCTATGCGGCAGTGAACAACAGCGCCGGGGTTGTTGGTTCGCCGCGCTCTTTCTGAGCTGCCTATGCGGCAGTGAACATTGATCGAGGACCACGACTACAGCGCGGCGCTTTCTGAGCTGCCTATGCGGCAGTGAACTTGCTGGCCGACGCGCGCTGCGGCCAGGCCGTTTTCTGAGCTGCCTATGCGGCAGTGAACGCTTGTGGCGCAGCCTGCGCGAATGGTTCATATTTCTGAGCTGCCTATGCGGCAGTGAACGCATCGAGCACCAGCGCCTGCTGCGGCGTGAGTTTCTGAGCTGCCTATGCGGCAGTGAACCAGGGCCATTTGCGCGGCCTGAGCGGCTTCTATTTCTGAGCTGCCTATGCGGCAGTGAACGTCTCAAACGTCACGACCTCGAACTTTGCTTCTTTCTGAGCTGCCTATGCGGCAGTGAACTTCGCATGGACTTGCGTTCGCGTCGCGGTCGTTTCTGAGCTGCCTATGCGGCAGTGAACCACGGCATTGGATTTTGATCCGTTCCGATAATTTTCTGAGCTGCCTATGCGGCAGTGAACAGCGTGTTCATCAGCCCGGACAACCTCAAAGCTTTCTGAGCTGCCTATGCGGCAGTGAACAGGAAGAAAAGCGGGTCACGCCGCTGTTCGTTTTTCTGAGCTGCCTATGCGGCAGTGAACTTGTGGTCATGGTTTCGCTCCTGAACACTGGTTTTCTGAGCTGCCTATGCGGCAGTGAACACGGTGCGCAGGCTCTGCGACGACTACCTGGCTTTTCTGAGCTGCCTATGCGGCAGTGAACCAGGACAAGGAAAGTTTCCGGGTGACCGACCATTTCTGAGCTGCCTATGCGGCAGTGAACGGGCGCAAGTCACGACGGGTGACGATGCCCTTTTTCTGAGCTGCCTATGCGGCAGTGAACACAGGCCTCGGCCGTTACCCCCTTGCGCACCATTTCTGAGCTGCCTATGCGGCAGTGAACGCATGGCCGGGACACCACGCGCGCCACCACGCTTTCTGAGCTGCCTATGCGGCAGTGAACGGGTTCGGAGCGTTCGCGCAGTTGCTTGGCCGTTTTCTGAGCTGCCTATGCGGCAGTGAACCGCGCTCAGGTGCACCGCGATGCCCTTGGCCATTTCTGAGCTGCCTATGCGGCAGTGAACATAGGGCTGGCGTACCACCGGGTAGCCATTGATTTCTGAGCTGCCTATGCGGCAGTGAACCACCTCCAGCTCGGCAAATGTCTCTCCCAGCATTTCTGAGCTGCCTATGCGGCAGTGAACAAACAATCCATCTCCGCTTTGACCCTGACGCTTTTCTGAGCTGCCTATGCGGCAGTGAACTACGGGATTGGCTCAATGGCCTGGAGCACGACTTTCTGAGCTGCCTATGCGGCAGTGAACGTCTGAGGCTATGGATACCGTGGCCGATTCGCTTTCTGAGCTGCCTATGCGGCAGTGAACCCCGTGGTGTCGTACAAATATTGTTTTTTATTTTT
>JALNWC010000134.1 GCA_023231075.1 Rhodoferax sp. | reverse complement strand
CTCAACATCGACACGAACACCACCAATGCTGTAACCCGCGAACTGATTGGGAACCCACGCGAATTGGCCTTGTTTGTTGAACTGTCCCAACGGGCTGGCAGCATCAATGCGGTTACCACTCACGCGCTGTCGCAGCACTACATTCAAGCTATCGTGCAGGAAAACGTGGCACTGGGTAACCCCGCGATGCAAGAGATTGAATCCATTGCCGACGAGATGCTAAAAACACGCAGTTTGGCAGTACCAAGGCAAAGCTTTAAAGCCTCATCGGAGACCTTGCAGGCTTTGCTCAGTAACAATGTCTTGCACGAAACGCGTGACGGGAAGCTGGCATTCGGGCATCAGACGTTGTTGGACGTGCTGGTGATCAGCGGCGCAGTGCGGCGTGGCGTCACCTTGAACAGATTCATTCAAGACTTGTCACCCGTACCTTTTGTGCGACCCAGCATTCGCAGCTTTGTCGCGCAGTTGGCAGCCGGAGATCGCCGCGAGTTCCGAAAACAGTTACGCACCGTTCTTACGGGAAACAACGCCTTTCACATTCGCCGCTTGGTGGCGGAATGCTTGGCGGAACAGATCCCTCAGGATGAAGATTGGTCGCTGATAAATGACCTGAGAACCACGGATCGTGATGTGTTCCAGGTGATCTACACCCAAGCGATTCGAGTGGAGTGGCACTACTGCTGGGCCAAGCATCTGATTCCGGTATTGAAAGATGGGGGGGATGTGGACGGCTTGACGATGCATGTGCATCGGGTGTCACAGTGGAAAAACGACGACGCTGCGGGGGTGCTCGCATTCTGGGCCGATGTACTGGCATTGAATGAGGTAGATAAACCGCAAATTGCTCAGCAATTGGAGTTTGCACTCGCCGACTTTCACACAGAGCATTTAAGGTTGCTCGCACCCTTGCTGGTGACTTTGCTCGGGCTACCACGACAGGATCACAGCTTTCTTGGTGCCGTGCTTGCGCGCTGTGTCACTGCTGGTGGTATAGATGACGCGGTACTTTGGCGCTATATCGCAGGCGATGTCAGCGACGATGACTTGCGCGCCTATCGCTTTGGCAGCAAACTACATTGTCAGCCCCATGAGTTTGGTGACAGCCAAGAAAAATTTCTCGCAGATCGAATGCAAAAGTCCACCGCACTGCTGGACATGGCCGTGGTATCCATCGAGCAATGGAGCCAAATCAAGCGTTCACGTTATGGTGACACACCCGTAAGCTATTGGAGTGGATTCCTGCGCGAAACGTCCTACAACGACAAGCACAGTCAAACTGACTATCGACATTTGGATGGCGAACGCATCCTGCTGGATGCCATTGAAGCCGCCGTCGTGTGTCATGCAAACACCCAGTCTGATTGGTGGCAAAACAACCGTGATCGCTTGTGCTTCAGCGTCGAGGGGGCGTTGCGCTATTTCGCCATCCTCGCGTGCACGGCAGCGCCAATAGCCAACCTCGATGTGATTGAGCGCATGTTGTGTGATAAGCCCTTGTTGGAATCTGATTTGTCGTATGAGCTGGGAACGTTGATGCAGAGCACATTTGCGCAGCTTGATCCCGTCACACAAGATGCTATTCAGGCCATCATTCTGAGCCTTCATCAGGAAGACGCTGCCAACCCGAAGTACCGGCCCTGGATATTGAAGAAGCAAGCGCAGTTGATTCTCAACATCCCATGCTATCTGCGTTCGTCTGCCATCCAAGCGGTGTTGGATGAGTGCGAAAAATCGTTCTGGCCACTGGAGCGCCAACCTGACATTGGTATGCGTGGTGGCACGGTGAGTGCACCGTTTTCCTTTGAGGTGTTTCTTGCTGCAAGCGATGCAGCCGTACTGCGACTGCTGTCTCACTACGACGGATATGCCCGAAATTCTTTTGATGATTTCCTGATTGGTGGCGAGCGCGAGGTTGGCTGGCAACTGCGCGAAGCAGCATCCCGCCAGCCCACGCGGTTCTTGCATCTGTTGCCCACGCATTGGACCGATATTTCTGGCAGCTTTCGCAATGACATCTTGGACGGTGTCGCCAACTACCTGGCGCACCGCTATGGCAACTTGCAAGCCAATGCCACGTGGAAACCGTACGAAGAGCCTGATGCCCACAGTTTGGCGCGACAGATCATTGCTGAACTGGAAAGGCACTCTAATCATTGGCATCACAACCGTTCGGCATCCAATGCCCTGCAAGCCTGTGCACATGTGGTTCAAAACACACAGGATGCCGAAAGACTGGTGTTTGGGGCAATCGGCTTTTTAGCGCTTCGAGAAAAGAGCTCCATCTCAGGCGACTCTATCGATCTGCTTACCGTCGGTATCAATATGGCACTGGGCAACGTTGTGGAAGCGTTGATGGGCGTGGCCACTCGGTTTGAAGAAAACAGCATCACTTGGCCAGAATTGCTCGCACCTACGCTACGTCGTTTTGCTGCGAATGAGCACCCGGCAATACGTGCACTGGTCCTGCGGCGCCTGCCCTACATTCAAAGCCGCAACCCAGAACTAGGCTGGGATTTATTTCACAGCGCGATGGAGGAATCACAGGGTTTATGGGAAAGTGCCGAGGCCTGTCTTTACTACGCTTATCACGATCATTTTGAAAGAGTTGCACCCTTGTTGCCCTGTATTCGCCACGATGGCATGGGTAAGGACTTGGAAATTTGGGGGCGCATATCTTCGTTGGCAACGTTGGTTGGGCACCTCGACTTCTCCGTTTTTCTTGAAGAATTGAAAGTGCTGGATGCCACAGAAGCATGGCGGGGTGCTGCAGGGGTTTGGACGCATCCTGCAAACATCCGCAAACACCGTGAACAATGCCTTGCAGGTATTGAAGCGGGTTTGAATGCCAGAAACGCGCATGCCGAAGCTGTTGCGGATCAAATGGATCACTTATTCAGGGATAAAGAACTGATAGTTTCTGTGCCAACAGCACTGATCCAGCACCACTTCGATATCCTCGAAAAGGATGACAAGAATAAGCACCATCGCCTGATTGGCTTAGATGCATGGCTAAACAACAGGGCGCAAAACGACCCCCAGCAAGCCTTAGCGGTCACAGAGATATATCTGACCTATGTGAAACGTACCAAGCCCTATCTGCACGACTACGAAAATAACCTCACCCAATTGCTGACTCGCCTATTTGCCAACGCAGAGGAGCGCGAGGATTCTGATCATGGGGAAATGCTCAAGCGTGTTGTCGCAGTGCAAGACACGCTGCTAGAGCTTGGGGTCGATGGCATAAACAAATGGCTGAAAGCAGCAGAACGGCCCTAATCGTATTCGTATTTCTGGCTCAACAGCTTGTCGTGCCAGTCCGAAAGCGGTGGCCAAAACCGGTGTTTTCAGCGCTCTGAAGTACTCCGACTATGCCGCTGCGCATACAGCGCCAGCTCCACATCGTTTTTGGTGCCTGTCTTTTCCAGAATCCGTGCCCGGTAAGTGCTCACCGTGTTGGAGGCCAACTTAAGCTGTGCACCAATTTCGCCCACGGTGTGCCCCATGCTGAGCAGGCGAAACACCTGGTATTCGCGGTGCGACAGGGCGTCCACCCCCGCCACCACCGCCTGTGCGGCTGTGCCAGATCGGCCTGCTGATGCCATCGCGGCAGCCAGTGCCTCCGCCGTGTCGGGGGTGACATACATGCCGCCAGCCGCCACCTTGCGCACGGCGGCCACCATGTCGTTCGGGTCGGCGCTCTTGTTCAGGTAGCCGCCTGCACCGAGCTTGATGCAGCGCACGGCGTACTGCTTTTCCGGGTAGGTGCTGAGCATCAGCACCGGCAGGCCGGGGTGGGTGCGGCGCAAAATTTGCAGCACCTCCAGCCCGTCTTGTTCCGGCATGGCAATGTCCAGCAGCACCAGGTCCAACCCGGCAGAACCGCCCAGTGCCTCAACCTGTGCCAGCACCTCCGGCCCGCTGGCAGCCTCGGCCAGCACAGACACATCAGGCGCATCGGCCAGCACCTGTTTCAGGCCTTCGCGCACGATACGGTGGTCATCACCAATCAGGACTTTGATCATGCTATGTCTTTGAGAGTGGCAGGCGCAGTTTAAATAAAGACCCCAGGCCAATTTGGCTTGAAATTTCAAGCTGGCCACCAAAATGGCGGGCCCGTTCACGCATGCCCATGACGCCATAGGCCGTGGGGGCCTCAAACGCCAAGGGGCTGGCACCACAGCCGTTGTCTTGCACCGAAATGGTCAAACCCCCGGCCGCCACTTCAATCCGCAGGGCGAGCGCCGTGGCGTGGGCGTGGCGGGCCACGTTGCTGAGCATTTCCTGAAAAATGCGAAACACCGCCATGGCTTCGGGCTCGGGCAGCGCCACGCCCTCGGTGCCCTGCATGGCCCAGTCCAACACCAGCTCGGTAGACTGGGCAAACTCATGCGCCTGCCACTCCAGCGCGGCCCACAGGCCCTGGTGATCCAGGATGCTGGGGCGCAGGTCGGTGATGATGCGGCCCACGTTGTCCACGGCCCGCTCAATCAGGCCACTCATGTTTTGGCACTTGCTGCGCAGCCGGGTGCGCATGGCCTCGGCTTCGTGCGGGGTGCGCTGCTGCTGTTCACTCAGGCGCTTGTCCATCCAGTTCACGTCCATTTTGAGCGCCACCAGCAGGCTACCTAGCTCGTCATGCACCTCACGGGCTATGCGGGTGCGCTCTTCTTCGCGCACGGTCTCGGAATAGGCCGAGAGTTCACGCAGTTGCCCCAGCGCCACCGACAGCGCCTGGGTGCGCTCCACCACCCTTTGCTCCAGTTCGTTTTTGGCGGCCTGCAGTGCATCGGCGGCACGCTTGCGCTCGGTGATGTCGACAAAGGTGACCACCGCGCCCAGCACGGTGTCGCCGTCCATCAGCGGGTAGCTGGAATACTCGACCGGAAAACAATGCTGGTCGCGGTGCCAGAACACCTCGGTGTCAATGCGGCACGGCAGGCCCTGGCGAAAGGCGTTGAAGATGGCGCAGTCGTGCTCCGCGTAGGGGTGGCCATCGGGGTGGGAATGGTGTGTCAGCTCATGCATGTTGCAGCCCAGCACCTCGTCGGGCTCGCGCCCGATCATGTGGGCACCAGCCCGGTTGATGAAGGTGCAGCGCCCCTCCATGTCAATGCCGTAAATGCCCTCGCCGGTGGACTCCAGCAGCAGGGCCAGTTGTTTTTGCAGCACCGGCGCCACCGTGGCGTTGGGCGGTTTAAGTGCGGCTTGGCTGGTGATGTGCATACGGGTGGGGCAAGCAATGGCTGTGCCAAGAGCCAGGCTTTGGTCAATCATGTCCCGATGTTGGCAAAAAGCACGCTCGACAATGCACCTGGGTGCGCCAGAGACAGTGCCCCGGAAATCAGTACCCTGCTAGGGTTTCCCCTAATTTTTAAGACCCTGCACTGAAAGCTGCCTGACAGCCGGTTTTCTCTACAGTCACCCCCATGTCGCGGCCGCCGCACGGGGCGTCAACGGCATTTTCAACATATTTACAGGAGATTTTTCATGCGTCTGCATCACGTTTCTTTGGCCGCTGTGGCCTGCGCCGGTTTGATGAGCCTGTCCGCGCTGGCGGGCCCGTTGGACAAGACAGAATGTATTGCCCCGGCCAAGCCGGGCGGCGGCTTCGATTTGACCTGCAAGCTGGCGCAGACAGCGCTGCTGGACGGCAAATACGTGGTGGACCCGATGCGCGTGAGCTACATGCCCGGCGGCATTGGCGCCGTAGCCTACAACGCCGTCGTGGCGCAGCGCCCGGATGAGAACAACACCATCGTCGCCTTTTCTGGTGGTTCGCTGTTGAACCTGGCGCAGGGCAAGTTTGGCCGTTACGGTGAGAACGACGTGCGCTGGCTGGCCGCCGTGGGCAGCGACTTCGGTGCGGTGATCGTGGCTGAAAACTCACCTTTCAAGTCGATCAAGGACCTGGTGGCCGCCATCAAGGCCGACCCGAGCAAGGTGGTGTTTGGTGCCGGCGGCAGCGTGGGCAGCCAGGACTGGATGAAAGCGGCGCTGACCGCACGCGCCGCCGGGATCGACCCCAAGGCCATGCGCTTCGTCGCCTTTGAAGGTGGTGGCGAAGCCAGCACCGCGCTGCAAGGCGGCCACGTGCAGGTGTACTCGGGCGATGCGTCTGAAGCCGAGGAACAGATCAAGGCCGGTTCCAAAATTCGCGTGCTGGCGATTCTGGCCGACAAGCGTCTGGAAGGTTCGCTGTCCGGCGTGCCCACCATGAAAGAGCAGGGCTATGACGTGCAGTGGCCGATCATTCGCGGCTTTTACATGGGCCCCAAGGTCAGCGACGCCGACTTCAAGGTCTGGAGCGACACCTTCACCAAGATGATGGCCACGCCGGCCTACGACAAATTGCGCGCCGAACGCGGCATGTTCAAGTTCGCCCTGACCGGCAAGCCACTGGATGCCTTCATCAAGAACCGCATGGTTGCCTATCGCCAGCTGGCCAAGGACTTCAACCTCAAGGTTGCCCAGTAATTCAGGCCGGATCCACTGCTGGCGCTCACAAAAAAGCGCTGGCAGCTACTTTTTGAGGGGACATCATGGGTGATCGCATCTTGGGCGCGATCTGCCTGGTCATGGCTGCGGCCATGGCTTGGGCCGCGCACGGCTACGCCGCCGAAATTTCTTACGAACCGGTCGGGCCGCGCGCCTTTCCGACGCTGCTGGCCGCCATTCTGGGACTGGTGGGCGCCTGGCTGTTGGTCAAGCGCCAGGCCCCGGCTGTGGCGTCAAACACCCCGGTGCTGGCAGCCACTTCGCCGCTGGACTGGAAAGCGGTGGCCCTGTGTGCTGCCGCCGTGATGGTTTACGGCGCACTTTTCCGGACACTGGGCTTCTGGCTCGCGACCACGCTGATGGCGGTGCCGGTGGGCATGGCTTTTGGCGGCACGCTGAAGAAGAGCCTGATCGGTGGCCTGGTGATGGGCCTGGGTTTCTATGTGTTGTTTGACAAGCTGCTGGATGTGAT
>JALNWC010000133.1 GCA_023231075.1 Rhodoferax sp. | reverse complement strand
GGCTTTCCATGTCCTTGAGCATGGTGTCCATGCTTTCTTTTTGCGCACCCTCAGGCTGGACGCAGGTGGCCAGTTCCTGCGCCATGAAGCACATGGTCATGCGCAAATAGGTGCTGTCAAGCGCCTTGCGCACGGCCGAGAACTGCTGCCCGATCTTGAGGCAGTTTTCACCTTCTTCGACCATGCGCTGGACACCCCGGATCTGGCCTTCCGCGCGCCGCAGGCGGTTGAGCACCTCGGTGCGGGCGGCTTCATCGGTCAAAACAGTCATGCGGCGTTCCCATTAAAAACGGATGTCAATCACTTGGCGCAGCCAATTTTTGACTCGGGTACACCCAGCTTTTTCAGGATGATGCCCATCGGACAAAAATTGGTGAAACCGGACTGAAACAAATTGGCGCCGACAAAGGCCGTGAAGGCCAGCGCCCATTTGCTGACAAACAGCGGACTGCCCTCAACCCCCAAAGCCAGCGAGATCATGATGAACAGGCCTGCAAAAACCAGAATATAACGTTGGACGGTCATGGCAAAAACTCCTTGGGAACAGTTAAAAAATCAAGTCGAATGCGTTTGATCGGGGAAAACCGGCGCATCTGCATGCGCTTCGTTACGGCGCCAGTACAGCGCGTAATACAACACCGGAATCACCACCAGCGTGAGCAGGGTGGACACCAGAATGCCAAAAATCAGGGAAATGGCGAGGCCGTTGAAAATCGGGTCGTCCAGAATGAAGAAGGCGCCAATCATCGCCGCCAGCCCCGTCAGGGCGATGGGCTGGGCGCGCACCGCCGCTGACTTCACCACGGCTTCCTTGAAGGCCACGCCCTGCGCCACCTGCAACTCGATGAAGTCGACCAGCAAAATGGAGTTGCGCACAATGATGCCCGCCAGCGCGATCATGCCGATCATCGAGGTCGCGGTGAACTGCGCCCCCAGCAGGGCGTGCCCCGGCATGACACCGATGATGGTCAGCGGAATCGGTGCCATGATCACCAGCGGGGTCAGATAGTTTTTGAACTGCGCGACCACCAGCAGGTAGATCAGGATCAGGCCGACTGCGTAGGCCGCCCCCATGTCGCGGAAGGTTTCGTAAGTGATCTGCCACTCGCCATCCCACTTGACCGAATACTGGCGGAACGGGTCGCCGGGCTGGCTGATCCAGTACTCGCCCAATTTGCCCGTGCCCGGCAAGGCCGCAGCCTGCAACTTGTCACGAATGGCGAACAGGCCATACAGGGGGGAGTCGAGCTTGCCCGCCACGTCGCCAAAGACGTAGCTGACGCCTTGCAAATCCTTGGTATAGAAGGACTTGTCGATCACCCCCTGCTCGACCTGGACCAACTCGGACAGCGGCACCATCTGGCCGTTGGCGGCGCGCAAAGGCATGGCCAGAATCGCCTCCAGCCCGACCTGGTCCGCCAGCGGCAACTGCAGGCGCACCGGCACCGGGTATTTGCTGTGGCCATCATGCAGGTAGGCCGCATCGACCCCGCTGAGCGCCATGGCCGCTGTTTGCGCCACCATGGCCACCGGGATCCCCAGCGACTCGGCACGCTGGCGACGCACCCGAAGGTAGGCGCGCGGCGCATCGTCTTTCAGCGAGGTGTCGACGCCCACAATGTCGGGCGTGGCAATGAAGGCCTGCGCCAGCCGACGCGCCAGGGCCTGGCGCCCGGCCTCGTCCGGGCCATAGACTTCAGCCACCAGTGGCGACATCACCGGCGGGCCCGGCGGCACCTCGACCACCTTGACCAGGGCATGGTGGCGCGCGCCGATTTTCTCCAGCGCCGGGCGCAGCCGCTGCGCAATCACATGGCTCTTGTCGTCGCGGTGCTGCTTGTCCACCAGGTTGATCTGCAAGTCACCCTGATCGGCATCGGCGCGCAGGTAATACTGGCGCACCAGGCCATTGAAGGTGATGGGCGACGCGGTGCCGGCATAGGCTTGCAGGTTCAACACTTCAGGTTGCTGCGCCAAATAGGCGCCCAGTTCATGCAGTGCGGCAGCCGTGTTTTCCAGCGGCGTACCCGCCGGCATTTCAACCACCACCTGGAACTCGCTCTTATTGTCAAAAGGCAACATCTTGAGCACCACCCACTGCACCAGGGTCAGCCCCACCGAGAGCAGCAAGGCCACCAAAATACCCGCGAGCAGCAGCCAGCGCTTTTTGGCACTGTTCAAAAACGGTGTCAGCACCCAGGCAAACACGCGCTGCAGCTTGGGCCCCAGCCCGGCAGCCTGTGCGGATGCGGTATCAGCGTGCGCGTGCTGGCGCATCATTTTGAGTGCCAGCCACGGCGTCACCGTAAAAGCGATGAACAGGGAAATAGCCATGCCCATGCTGGCGTTGATCGGGATCGGGCTCATGTAGGGACCCATCAGGCCGCTGACAAAGGCCATCGGCAACAAGGCCGCGATCACCGTCAGCGTGGCCAGAATGGTGGGGCCACCGACTTCATCGACAGCGCCCGGAATGATCTCACCCAGGCTACGATCCGGGTGCAGGTTTTGATGGCGATGGATATTTTCCACCACCACGATCGCATCGTCGACCAGAATACCGATGGAAAAAATCAGCGCAAACAAGGACACCCGGTTCAAGGTAAAGCCCCAGGCCCAGGAGGCAAACAAGGTCGCCGTCAGCGTCAAAATAACAGCGGTGCCGACGATCACGGCCTCGCGACGGCCCAAGGCAAAACCCACCAGCAGAATCACCGAACCCGTGGCAAAGGCCAGCTTCTGGATCAGCGTGTTGGCTTTTCCGGCCGCAGTTTCACCATAGTCGCGGGTGATGGTGGTTTGCATGTTGCCGGGGATCACGGTGTTGCCGAGTTCCTGCACACGCGCCCGCACGGCGCGAGCCACATCGACCGCGTTGGTCCCCGGTTTTTTGGTCACCGTCAGGGTCAGGGCCGGATAGACACCACCGGCACTCACGCCTTGGCCAGCGGCACCGGCGTCAGCCACCCCGGGCGTGTACCAGACATAGCGCTGCGGCAACTGTGCACCGGGTTCGATGCGCGCCACTTCCCGCAGGTACACCGGCAGACCCTTGTTGACGCCGACCACCACGTCGCCGACATCCTGCGCCGAGCGCAAAAACTCACCGGTTTCCACGCTCAGCATCTGCCCGCCTGGCACGTCCGGGTCGAGCACAGCACCCGAGGGCATGCTGGCGTTGGCAGCGGCCAGCGTGGCCTTGAGCGACAGCACATCGACCCCGCGCTCGCGCAGGCGCGCCGGATCGAGCCAGACCTGCACGGCGCGCTCCGGACCGCCGATGGTTTGCACCTCGCGGGTCCCCGACACGCGCTTCAATTCGGCCTCGACCGTATGCGCCACCCGCTCCAGCTCCACGGCCGGCAGGGCATCCTTGCTCCACAAGGTCACCGCCAGCACCGGCACATCGTCAATGCCCTTGAGCTTGACGATGGGCGTGAACGTGCCCAGATCGCGCGGCAACCAGTCCTGATTGGCGTTGAGCACGTCATACAGGCGCACCATCGCCTCGGTGCGCGGCACGCCCACCTTGAACTGCACCGTCAGCACCGCCAGACCAGGGCGCGCCACCGAGGACGTGTGCTCAATGCCCGCAATCTGGCTGAGCACCTGCTCGGCCGGGCGCGCCACCATGTTGTGCACATCGACACTGCTGGCGCCGGGGAAGGGAATCAGCACATTGGCCATGGTGACATTGATTTGCGGCTCTTCCTCGCGCGGCGTCACCAGCACGGCAAACAGGCCCAGCAGCAGCGCCACCAAGGCCAGCAAAGGCGTGATGGCGTTGCGCTTGAACGCCTTCGCCATGCGCCCGGAAATCCCCAATTGGTTTTCGTTCGACATGCGCATCTCACTTGGCGGCGCTGCCGACCGCCTGGGCGCCGGCCAAACCGGCGCGCACCGGGTCCAGCGCGACACGGTCGGTATCGCCCAGGCCGGCCAGCACTTCGACGCCTTGCGCACCATGCTCGGCGCCAAGGCGAATCGCCTTGAGCGCAAAACCCTGCTTGGAGACCACATAGACCGCCGTCAGCTCACCGCGACGCAACACGGCGGCGGCAGGAATCAGCAGACGCCGGGATGGCCCTGCGGCAAAACGCACCCGGACCTGTTGCCCCGGCAGCAAGCCCTGGCTCGCGCTGGCCGGCAATTCCAGCCGCCATTCGATGGTTTGCGACACCGCGTCGGCCGCGGGCAAGTGGCTGGTCTGGCTGGGGCGCACCCACTGCAAGGAACCGTCAGCGCCGCGCAACTGCACTTCAACCGCCGTGCTGCCCTGCACCTGGCTTGATCGCGACACCGGCACCTGCACCACGGCCCGCAGCGGCAAGGGCGCATAAAGCGTCAGCAAGGGCTTGCCGGGAAAAGCCAGGTCCCCCGCCTCCGCCAGCGTTTGCAACACAAAGGCATCGAAGGGTGCGGTCACACGGGTAAAGCCCTGCGACAAGCCGGACTGCTTTTCGCCCGCGCTGGCCTGGTCGCGGCCCGCCTGCGCTGATTTGAGCTGGGCGTCGGCCGTGTCCATGGCGGCTTGGCTGATAAAACCCTGGGCCAGCAAATCACGGGTGCGGTCAAAATTGGCTTGCGCGTTGCGCAGTTCCGCCTGCGCCTGCGCCGCCTGCGCCCGGCTGCGCTGCACGCCGGTCTGTGTTTCGCGGTCATCAATGGTGGCCAGCAACTGCCCGGCGCGCACCGGGTCGCCCGCCTCGACCGCCAGCGTGACCAACCGCCCCGAGGCCTGCGCCGACACCGTGCTTTGTTTGACCGGCTGCACCACGCCATCCATTTCAAAGCCGCTGCCCACGGCTTTGAGCTGCACGGCCGCCACATTCACTTGCGGCAAGTTCTGGGCCGACACCGGCAACACCGCCAAAGACATGAGCACAAGCAGGACACGTCCGACTGCAGCAGGCTGAACCCGGGCGCGCAATAAAAACCGCTGTTGCATAGAGCTTCCTTCAAAAATACTGTGCCGAGTATATTTGAATACCCCCGGCAGTACACCAGCAAGGTGAATAAGCTCGCGAACCAGCCATCTGACGGGCGTCAGCACAAAGAAAAATCCAATGAATATAAATTTTGTACCCTGAACACCACACGGCACCTGCCTGGCCAGAAGTACACCGACAAATATCACTCAACTCATTGATTTAAAAAGGAATAGTAAAAATACACAGTTCAGGCATAGCTTTTGCTTCCACTTTTTCAAACGGTGAATGCGAGGTACTCAAAATGATCAAAGAAGCCCATATCCTGGTCGTCGACGACGAAGAAGTTGTCCGGCTCAGCTATGCCAGATCGCTGGCAAGCGCGCATTGCAAGGTCGAAATGGTGAGCAATGGGCAGGATGCCTTGCAGGTGATGGGGAAGCGCCCCTTTGATGTCGTTTTGCTTGACCTGCGGATGCCGGGCATGAACGGCATGACGGTGCTCAGCACCATCAAGCGGCAATGGCCAGAAAGCGAAGTCATCATCATTACCGGCTACCCGGCGCTGGAAACGGCCAAGGAGGCCGTTTCACTGGGCGCCTATGACTACCTGGCCAAACCGGCAGGCCCTGACGACATCATCCAGGTGACCCACGCCGCCATGAACCACAAGCGCTGGACCTTGCGCAGCGAGCCTGCGCCAGCGTGCCCGGCCCTGCATTAGTCCAGACGGCCAGGCCGCCCGGAGCGGGTCTTATCGCGACAGAATCCAGTCCACGACATTCTTGATTTCATTGGCATCCTGGGATGCGATGACCTTGTGCGCTTCTTCGGAGCCATCTTTGAGCTTCACCTTGGGCCCTTTGGTGATCGCCTCTGTCAGTTTGGCCTGCGCGTCGGCCTTGTCTTTCCATTTTTCGGCAATGTGCTTGAATGAGGCTGCTTTCTTGTCCTTGTCGACCGCATGGCATTTCAGGCAATCACTTTTTTTGGCCAGCGACACTGCCGCATCGGCATCCACGGCACCATAAGAGACGCCAGTGAACGCCGCCATCAGCAGCCCCAGCGACGACAGCTTGATCAGTTTTCGAACGGTAAAGAGTTTCATTGCGAGCTTACCTTTGAAGTTGTGATCACGGAAAAAACGGCCACAACCATGACGCCACCTTGCGGGATGTTGCATGCCTTGGCGCACCGTGAAAATTGCGTCGCGAGAATTCTAGAACCGACTTTGATCACGGCACAAGCCCCTCGGTCAACATGCCTGTATAAAAATAATATGCCCCCAAGTTCCCCGCTTCCCCGAAGAGATTGCCGCAACAGCATCAAAAAACCGCCTGAGATTTATGTACTTCGGCAGCGACCCAACGCAAACAGCCTCTCCAAAAAACCACAAAAAACACACCAAGCCATTGATCTATAAAGATATTCAAACAAAACAAAGCCGTGGCACGCTGTTTGCATGACGAGATCAAATCCAGGCGCCCCGGACGGCACACGGATTCAGGTTCGGGGCTGGTGGCAATTGTGCTGATCAGACCCTTGTTTTCAAGGAGAAATAGCATGAGTGCACTGCGAAAAGTACTGGTTGTCGATGACGACCCGGTGGTTGGCAAGAGTTTCAACCGCGTTCTTTCACACGACAAGGGCTATGTGGTCATCACTGCCCAGAACGCCGCCGAAGCACTGGAACGGCTGCGTGAGCAGGAATACGATGTCGTCTTCACCGACATCAAGATGCCCGGCATGGACGGCGTCGAACTGACTGAACGCGTCAAGGCGAGTCGGCCCTGGACCCCCGTCGTGATCATTACCGGCTACGGCACCCCAGCCAACGAACAACGCGCCAAGGCGGCCGGCGTGTCGGACTTCATGCGCAAACCGCTGTCGCCCGAGATGATCGAAGAAAGCGCGACCCACGCGCTGCAGCCACCAGCCACGGCAACGGCCAGCGTCGTGCCGCTGCCCGCAGCAAGCGCCCAAGCCATGCCGGCCGAAGCGATCGACACGCAGCATTCTTACCGGAATTTGGCGAAACTCGTGGCAGCGCCTTTCGTCGGTTTGGCCTAT
>JALNWC010000132.1 GCA_023231075.1 Rhodoferax sp. | reverse complement strand
GGCCCCGCATCCGTCGGGACTGACCCAGCCCACGGTGGTGATCGAGGCCGATGACGAAAACCGCTGGGCCGAACTGGCCCGTCCCATCACCGACGACTTTCCCCTGCCGGTCACGCCCAAGGAACTGAGCGAGCGCGTGGCCGCCGCCGGTATTGTGGGCCTGGGCGGCGCAGCCTTTCCGTCAGCGGTCAAGCTCGACATGCGCTACAAACACAGCATTGACACGCTGGTGATCAACGGTGCCGAGTGCGAGCCCTACATCACCTGTGACGACCGCCTGATGCAGGAAGCCGCCAACGAAATCATCGACGGTGTGCGCATCATGGCTTATGCACTGGCCGTTGAGCAGATCATCATTGCCATTGAGGCCAACAAGCCCAAGGCCGTGAAGGCCATGCGCGAGGCCGCCCGCGCCGACCGAAGCATCCGCGTGGTGACGGTTCCCACCCGCTTTCCCATGGGCTCGGCGCAACACCTGCTGCTGGCGGTGACCGGGCGGGAAACGCCTGCCGACAAACGTACCGCCGAGGTCGGCGCCGTGGTTCACAACGTGGCCACCGCGCGTGCGGTCAGTTCCGCCATCCGGCGGGGTGAACCCCTGATCAGCCGCGTGGTGACGGTGTCAGGGTTTGGCGTGCGCGAGCCCGCCAATGTGGAAGTGCCGCTGGGCACCTCGGTGGAAGACCTGCTGACTTTTTGCGGCGGGCTGCATCCGGTGCCGACACTGCTGATCGGCGGCGGCCCCATGATGGGAGCGGCGCTGCCCTCGGTGCACGCGCCGGTGGTCAAGGGCTCTTGCGGAATTCTTGCGCTCACCGCCGCTGAAATCAACGAAGGCCCGGAGTCCCCCTGCATCCGCTGCGGCAAGTGTGTCACGGCCTGTCCCGCCGGACTGGTTCCGGTGGAGATGGCGCAATTGATCAAGCGAGGGGATTTGCAGGGGGCCAAAGCCATCGGCAGCCAGGACTGTATTGCCTGTGGTTCCTGCTCCTTCATTTGTCCGTCGCACATTCCACTGGCGCATTACTTCAGCTTTGCCAATGGCAAGCTGAATGCCCTCGACCGCGACGCACGCCAGCAAGACCGCATCCGCTCGCTGATTCAAGCCCGCAACGAGCGCACGGCGCGCGAGGCTGAAATCAAAAAGGCCGCCGCTGCGGCTCGCAAGGCCGCCAAAGCGGCGGCGGCAGCGGCAGCCGCGGCCACAGAAACAACGGGTGCAGACCCGCGCCTGCTTGAGGAGTCCACATGAGCACCCTGGCCCAGCGCGCCGCACCTTTCACGCACACGGTCAACACCGTGACCCGCACCATGGTCTGGGTGATTCTGGCCCTGGTGCCAGGCACGGCCTATGGTTTGTGGCTGTATGGCTGGCCTGCTCTGATGTTGTTTGCCATCACCCTGGGCAGTGCGTTGGCTGCGGAGGCAGCCATGCTGGCACTTCTGAAACAACCCGTACGCACCCGCCTTTTTGATGGCTCGGCGTTGCTGACGGGTTGGTTACTGGCCATGAGCCTGCCACCCTGGGCCCCCTGGTGGATCGGTTTTCTGGGCAGCATCTCGGCCATTGTGCTGGGCAAACATCTGTTTGGCGGTCTGGGGCAAAACCTGTTCAACCCCGCCATGGTCGCACGCATCGTGTTATTGATTTCATTCCCGGTGCAGCTGACGCTGTGGGTGGCTCCGGCACCCTTCGGTAGCGAAGCGGCTCCCTCCTTCGGTCAGGCACTGGCGATTGTGAGCGACCACACACCGATACCTGATCACCTGAGTGCCGCCACCGCGCTGGGGCACCTGAAAACCGAGCTGTCACGCGGCGTGTCGGTGGCGAAAACCGCTGAGCAGCTACCCTCGTCACAACAATTGGCCATTGGCCAAGAGTCCGGCTCCATGGGCGAAACGTCTGCCGGGCTGCTGCTGGCGGGGGGCCTGCTGCTGCTGGTCTTGCGCATCATCTCCTGGCATATCCCGGTGGCCCTGCTGGGCACGCTGGGCGCACTGGCGGCGGTATCCCACGCACTGGACCCGGCCCGGTTTGCCTCCCTGCCGATCCACCTGCTGTCCGGGGCGGCGGTGCTGGGGGCTTTTTTTATCGCCACCGACTACGTGACCTCGCCCGTGTCGCGCAGTGGCCAGTTGCTGTTTGGCGCGGGCATCGGTGCGCTAACCTGGGTGATTCGTGCGCTGGGTGGCTACCCGGAAGGCATGGCCTTTGCCGTGGTGCTGATGAATGCGCTGGTGCCGCTGATTGACCGTGGCCTGCGCCCCCGCGTGTTTGGCCGCAGCCGGCGTGGCAAATCGCTGGAAGCCAAGGCCCAACCCAGGATCCACCTATGAGCGCCACCGATCGCCCCCGCGCTCCGGCCACGGCATCCCTGTCAGCCCGCCTGATCGCGCTGCTGGCGCTTGCCGGCGGTAAACATGCCCTGGTGCTCGGCGGGTTCTCACTGGCGGCCACCGGGTTGCTGGCGGTGGCCTATGGTTTGACCCGGGAGCCGATTGAACAAAGTGCCCGGGAAGACCTGCGCCGCTCGCTGGAGCAGGTGATTCCGGCCAGCATCCACGACAACAACCCTGCCGCTGACACGGTGCAACTGCAACTCGACGGCACGCCCTTGCTGGTTTATCAGGCACGCCAGGCGGGGCATGTGACCGGCGTGGCGTTTGAGACCTCCCGCAAAGGCTATAGCGGCGAGATCAGGCTGCTGCTGGGAATTGACGAGCGTGGCAAGCTGCTCGGTGTGCGGGTCCTGAAACACACGGAAACGCCCGGTCTGGGCGACAAAATTGAAGTCACCCGTTCCGACTGGATCACCCGCTTTACCGGCAAGTCATTGGGTGACCCGCCGGACGCCCAGTGGGCGGTCAAGAAAGATGGCGGTCCGTTTGACCAGTTTGCCGGGGCCACCATCACACCCCGGGCGGTGGTCAACGGCGTTCGGGACGGCTTGCGATTGTTCGCAGCTCACCGCAAAACATTTCTAGAGGAGGTTTCCCCATGAGCCCATCCCGAGACATCCTGGTAGATGGTGTGTGGCGCAACAATGTGGTGTTCAGCCAGATGTTGTCCTTGTGCCCGGCCCTGGCCGTGACGTCGGCGGCCACCCAGGGCCTGGGCATGGGCATGGCCACCATGGCGGTGCTGATCGCCTCCAACATGCTGGTGTCCCTGCTGCGCGGCTTGATCACCGACGAGGTCCGCATACCGGCCTTTGTGCTGATCATTGCCACCCTGGTCACCATTGTTGATCTGGCCATGAACGCCTGGCTGCATGAACTGCACAAGGTGCTGGGTTTGTTCATTCCGCTGATCGTGGTGAACTGCCTGATTCTGGGTCGTGCCGAATCCTTTGCCTGCAAAAACAGCGTGGCCTTGTCGGCGCTGGATGGTTTGGCGATGGGCGCGGGGTTTACCTTCGCGCTGACCCTGATGGGTGCCTTGCGCGAAATTGGCGGCAGCGGCACGTTGTTTTCCGGTGCCTCCACGCTGCTCGGGCCCGCCATGGGCGCACTGGAGATGCGCGTTTACCCCGGCGCGGGTGCCCTGGTCATGATCCTGCCGGCCGGCGGTTTCATTGTGCTGGGCTTGATGATCGCGGCCAAGCGGGCCATGGATGCAAGACAAGCATCACCGCGCGTGCAAGAGGCCTCGTGTCATTCACCCAAACCTGTCGCGGCGGCATCATGAAAGTCAGTGTCACCTATGCCTTGCCGGAGCGCCAGACCTGGCTCGAGGTGGACGTGCCGGAACAAGCCACCGTGCGCGATGCGATTGAGGCCAGTGGCATTGCTCGCGCCTTTCCAGCGCTGGACCTGAGCACCCAAAAGGTGGGCGTTTTTGGCAAAACCATCGCCCTGGAAGCCCGGCTGGAGGCCGGTCAGCGGGTTGAAATATACCGCCCCATCACCGCCGACCCGATGGCCTTGCGCGGCGACACCGACAACGACGAATGAAGCATCCCGGCCATTCATTCACTTGTAAAACGCCTCGACCCGGCCCTTGAGCTTGATCAGCAGCGGGTTGCCCTTGCGGTCGCGCGTTTTGCCGGCGGGCACCTTGACCCAGCCTTCGCTGACGCAGTATTCCTCGACGTTGAACAACTCCTTGTCATTGAGCCGGATGCCGATGTCATGCTCGAACACGGCGGCGACGTGGTGCGGACTGCGCGCGTCGCTGGACAGGTGGTCGGGGAGCTCGGGCTTGTGTGGGGTATCGGTCATGGGGTTCTTCTTTTGAGATAAAAGGGGCCGATTTTCCAACATTCGGCCGGGGCCATTTTCAAGCCGCTCACAGCGCCTGGCGCAGCGTCATGTCGTGCCAGCGCCCGTTTTCCCATAAATGCAGGGTACTGGGCTCGCAGGGCAATAACAAGGTGTGCAACAAGGCTTGCAGCGGTGTGCCGTCGGGGTTGGCCAGCAGCACGTAACGCGCTTCGCCATCTTCGCGCTCTTCCTGCAACTGCCCCACCCAGTCCAGCGCCACCAGCGTCTCCAGCACGGGTTCAAGTTGCAGCGCATCGACCCTGAGCCGCTGCGACAAACCGGACATGGTCAAGCCCTTGTCCGCGCTGGCTTGCAAGGGCGCCAACTGCTGCAGCACCTCGATGGCCAGCAAAAACTGCCAGCCCTGGGCACTGATGCGGCGCGGCACACCACTGAGCAGGCTCGGCAGATAGGCGGCAATCACGGCGCCCAACAGCACAATCACCCAGCCCACATAGATCCAGATCAGCAGGATGGGCAAGGTGGCAAAAGCGCCGTACAGCACCGAATAGGTGGGCACCTTGGCCAGATAGATCACCAGCAGTTTCTTGGCCGCCTCGAAGCCCACCGAGACAAACATTCCGCCCGCCCAGGCATGAGCCCAGTGCACCCGCGTGTTGGGCACATAGCGGTAGAGCGCCGCCATGCCCCAGGCCAACAGCACAAATTGCAGGCTGTCCAACAGCAAGCCAACCCCGCCCGCCAAACCGCCCACCAGGCCCTTGGAGGCCGACAAGGCGTAAGACGTCAGGCTCAAGCTAATTGCCAGCAAGATGGGGCCAAGCGTCATCACCGCCCAGTACACCAGCACCCGTTGCCCCAGCGGGCGCGGTTTGCGCACCCGCCAGATGGCATTCAAGGTGCGGTCGATCGTCAAGATCAGCGCCAGCGCCGTGAAGAACAAGACTGCAAAACCGACACCGCCGAGCTTGCTGGCCTGACCGGCAAACTGCGTCAGGTAGCCCAGCACCTGGCGCGCGATATTGTCCGGAATCAGTCTCTCGATCAGCCACTGCTGCAGCACGCCCTGAAACTTGGCAAACATCGGAAACGCGGTAAACACCGCCAACAACACGGTGGCCAAGGGCACCAGCGCGATGGTGGTGGTAAAGGTCAGGCTGCTGGCCGTCAGGCCCAGATGGTCTTCATGGAAGCGCTCACGCAGCGTGTAGGCGGTATTTTTCCAGGGGAAATTGGACAGGTCATTCAAAAAGGCATCCAGCCTGCGGGGCCAGGACATGCGTAGGGTGGGTGGTGTGCTCATGGCCGCTATGATGCCACCGTCATGAACACTTTTCGCACCTCTTCCCCGACCCCGGCCACCACCAGCGTGGCTTTGACCCGAATTCTGGCAGTGGGCAGCCTGTTGAGCCTCATTGTGCTGGGCCTGGCCTGGGAACTGTGGCTGGCCCCCCTGCGCCCGGGCGGCTCCTGGCTGGCCCTCAAGGTGCTGCCGCTGTGCCTGCCGCTGGCGGGCTTGCTGAAAAACCGCATGTACACCTACCGCTGGGTCAGCTTGCTGGTGTGGTTGTACTTTACCGAAGGCGCGGTGCGCGCCTACAGCGACAAGGCCCCTGGCAACTCTCTGGCGATGGTGGAAGTGGCCCTGTGCCTGATCCTGTTCACCGCCTGCGCGCTGCACGTGCGACTGCGGCTTAAAAACGCCGCCGAGGCAGCCAAGCCGACCGGCGAGACCCCTGAACCCTGCGCATCCAGCCATGCAAACCCTGCTCGCTGAACTCAAAACCATCGTCGGCAGCGCCCAGGTGCTGACCGAAGGCGAGCTCAGCGCCTGGACCCAGGACTGGCGCAAGCGCAGCCGCGGCAAGGCGCTGGCCGTGGTGCGTCCGGCCAGCACCGACGAGGTCGCGCAAGTGGTCAGGGCCTGCGCCAGCTTTTTGACGCAGCACCCCGACAGCGGCCTGGGCATCGTGCCGCAGGGCGGCAACACCGGCCTGGTGGTGGGCTCGACACCCGACGAATCCGGCCGGCAGATCGTGCTCAGCCTGCAGCGCCTGAACACGGTGCGCAGCGTCGATGTGGCCAACCTGACGATGACGGTGGAGGCTGGTTGCATTTTGCAAACGGTGCAAGAGCAGGCGCAGGCCGCCGGTTTCTGGTTTCCGCTGAGTCTGGCGGCCGAAGGCTCGTGCACCATTGGCGGCAATCTGGGCACCAACGCCGGCGGCACGCAGGTGCTGCGTTTCGGCAATGCACGTGACCTGTGCCTGGGGCTGGAGGTGGTGACGCCGCAAGGCGACATCTGGCAAGGCCTGAGCGGCCTGCGCAAGGACAACACCGGTTACGACCTGAAAAACCTCTACATTGGCGCCGAGGGCACGCTGGGCATCATCACCGCCGCCACGCTCAAGCTCTACCCGCAGCCCAAAGCGCGGCTCACCGCCTGGGCCGCCGTGCCGTCCATGGAAGCGGCGGTACAACTGCTGGGTTTGGCGCACCAGCACCTGGGGGCCAGCCTGACCGGCTTCGAGCTGATGGGCCAGTTTGCCCTGGGCCTGGTGGCCAGGCACTTCGATAACTTGCGCGTGCCGCTCTTCCAGGAAAGCGCCTTTTGCGTGCTGCTGGAAAACGCCGATGCCGAATCCGAAACCCACGCCAGAAGCCAGCTGGAAAGCCTGCTGGAAGCCGCACTGGACGCGGGCTGTGTGAGCGACGCCGTGGTGGCAGAGAACCTGGCGCAAGCGCAAACCCTGTGGCAGATTCGCGAAAGCATTCCGCTGGCGCAGGCGCAGGAGGG
>JALNWC010000131.1 GCA_023231075.1 Rhodoferax sp. | reverse complement strand
TGAAGACGCGCGAGCAGCTCAACAAGATTCTGGCCGAGCGCACGGGTCAGCCGCTGGAGCGCATCGAGCGCGACACCGAGCGTGACTACTACATGACGGCGCAGGAAACCCAGGAATATGGTCTGATTGACCAGGTTATCTCGAAGAGGGCGTAAGGTCATGGCCAAAGGCTCTTCCGGAGAGAAAACCCTGTACTGCTCGTTTTGCGGCAAGAGTCAGCACGAGGTCAAAAAACTGATTGCGGGTCCGTCGGTGTTTGTTTGTGACGAATGCATTGAACTGTGCAATGAAATCATTCGTGACGAATTGCCAGCGACGACCGAGACGCCAGACAAAACCAATCTGCCGACACCGGCCGAAATCAAAGCCAACCTGGACAACTATGTGATCGGCCAGGAGGCCGCCAAACGCATTCTGGCGGTGGCGGTGTACAACCATTACAAGCGGCTGCGGCACCAGGAAAAATCGAGCAAGGACGACGTCGAGCTAGCCAAGAGCAACATCCTGCTGATTGGCCCGACGGGTTCCGGCAAAACGCTGTTGGCCCAGACCCTGGCGCGCATGCTGGATGTGCCCTTTGTGATGGCGGATGCCACCACGCTGACCGAAGCGGGTTACGTCGGCGAAGACGTCGAAAACATCGTGCTCAAGCTGCTGCAAAGCTGCAACTACGAGGTCGAGCGGGCGCAGCGCGGCATTGTGTACATTGACGAGATCGACAAGATTTCACGCAAATCCGACAACCCGTCCATCACCCGCGATGTTTCCGGTGAAGGGGTGCAGCAAGCGCTGCTCAAGTTGATCGAAGGCACCATGGCCAGCGTGCCGCCACAAGGCGGGCGCAAGCACCCCAACCAGGATTTTGTTCAGGTCAATACCACCAACATCCTGTTCATTTGTGGTGGCGCTTTCTCGGGCCTTGAGAAAGTCATCGACAGCCGAACCGAGTCCTCCGGCATTGGTTTCGGGGCGGCCGTCAAGAGCAAGCAAAACCGCAACCTCACCGAGGTTTTCAAGGAAGTTGAGCCCGAAGATTTGATCAAGTTCGGTTTGATCCCCGAACTCGTTGGCCGCATGCCTGTGGTGGCCACCTTGGGTGAACTCAGCGAAGAAACGCTGGTGCAGATTCTGACCGAGCCCAAAAATGCGCTCGTGAAACAGTACAGCAAATTGCTGTCGATGGAAGGTGTCGAGTTGGACATCCGCCCAGGCGCATTAAAAGCCATTGCCAAAAAAGCCCTGGCCCGGAAAACCGGTGCCCGTGGTTTGCGTTCCATCCTTGAATTGGCGTTGATTGACACCATGTTCGATCTACCCAATGTGTCCAACGTCGAAAAAGTGGTTCTGGACGAGTCTACGATCGAAGAAAACAAGGCGCCCTTGCTGGTATACCGTGAAGTCGCCAAACAAGCTTGATCGAATTGACCATGGGACGATGGCGTGCTGTGCATTCAGCACGCCATTTAATTTAATGTCATATCGGTAACAGAAGGATTTTTATGTCTGGCCATCCCTCCTTGCCTGCCGTTCCGGTGGATCTGCCCTTGTTGCCTTTGCGTGATGTGGTCGTTTTCCCGCACATGGTCATTCCCTTGTTTGTCGGGCGCCCCAAGAGCATCAAGGCGCTTGAAGCCGCCATGGGGGCAGAGCGCCGCATCATGCTGGTGGCACAAAAGGCGGCCGCCAAAGACGACCCGCTGGTCTCCGACATGTTTGACATGGGCTGCATTTCCACCATCTTGCAAATGCTCAAGTTGCCCGATGGCACGGTCAAGGTGCTCGTGGAAGGCCAGCAGCGCGCCGTGGTGAATCACATCGAAGATGGTGAGATGCACTTTACTGCCACCGTGACGCCGGTGGAGTTGCCCCCCGAGCCAGAAGTCAGGACCAAGGCCCAGGTCAGCGAAATCGAAGCCTTGCGCCGCGCCGTGATGCAGCAGTTTGACCAGTACGTCAAGCTCAACAAGAAAATCCCGCCAGAAATTCTGACATCGATCTCCAGCATTGATGATCCGGGTCGTCTGGCCGACACCATCGCCGCGCATTTGCCACTGAAGCTTGAAAACAAACAAGCCGTGCTCGATCAGGCCGGTGTGCGCGATCGCCTTGAAAACCTGTTTGCACAAATTGACCGTGAGGTCGACATCCTGAATGTCGACAAAAAGATCCGGGGCCGTGTCAAGCGGCAAATGGAAAAAAACCAGCGCGATTTCTATTTGAACGAACAGGTCAAGGCCATTCAAAAAGAGCTGGGTGAGGGTGAAGATGGCGCGGACATCGATGAGATCGAGAAAAAAATCAAGTCCGCCAAGATGCCCAAGGAGGCCTTGAAAAAAGCCGAGGGTGAGCTCAAAAAACTCAAACTGATGTCACCCATGTCAGCCGAAGCCACGGTAATACGCAACTACATTGACGTGTTGACCGGGCTGCCCTGGGCTGGCAAGACCAAGATCAAGCACGACCTGACCCATGCTGAAATGGTGCTCAATGAAGACCACTACGGGCTGGACAAGGTCAAGGATCGCATCCTGGAATACCTTGCGGTGCAGCAGCGCGTCGACAAGGTCAAGGCACCCATTCTGTGCCTGGTCGGGCCGCCTGGCGTGGGCAAGACCTCGCTGGGCCAATCGATTGCCAAGGCCACCGGGCGCAAATACGTGCGCATGGCACTGGGCGGCATGCGTGATGAGGCCGAGATTCGTGGTCACCGCCGCACCTACATTGGTGCCATGCCGGGCAAGGTGTTGCAAAGCCTGAGCAAGGTCGGTACCCGCAATCCCTTGTTCTTGCTCGATGAAATCGACAAGCTGGGGACCGACTTCCGGGGTGATCCTTCGAGTGCGTTACTGGAAGTGCTCGACCCCGAGCAAAACCACAAATTTGCTGACCACTACGTCGAGGTCGACTTTGATCTGAGCGACGTCATGTTTGTGGCCACCTCCAACTCCATGAACATTCCGCCTGCGCTGCTGGACCGGATGGAAGTGATCCGTTTGTCGGGCTATACCGAAGACGAAAAAACCAATATTGCCTTGCGCTACCTGCTGCCCAAACAGTTGGGCAACAACGGTGTCAAGGAGACCGAGTTGCAGGTGACCGAAGATGCCGTGCGCGACATCGTGCGCTACTACACCCGTGAAGCGGGCGTGCGCTCGCTGGAGCGGGATATCTCCAAAATCTGCCGCAAGGTCGTCAAGGGGTTGCAACTCAAGCAAATGACAGCACCGGTGGTGGTTGCCGCTGCCAATTTGAGCGAGTTTTTGGGCGTGCGTAAATTCGATTACGGGCGCGCCGAAAAAATGAACCAGGTCGGCCAGGTGGTGGGCCTGGCCTGGACCGAGGCGGGAGGCGATTTGCTCACCATCGAGGCGGCCATGGTGCCGGGCAAAGGCGTCATTACCCGCACGGGTTCACTGGGTGACGTGATGAAAGAATCGGTCGAGGCGGCGCGCACCGTGGTGCGCAGCCGTTCGCACCGCCTGGGCATCAAGGATGAATTTTTCGAAAAGAAAGATATTCACATTCACGTGCCCGATGGTGCCACGCCCAAGGACGGCCCCAGTGCCGGAGCGGCCATGACCACCGCTTTTGTTTCGGCCATGACCGGCATTCCGGTGCGTTGTGGTGTCGCCATGACGGGTGAAATCACGTTGCGTGGTGAGGTGACGGCCATCGGGGGACTGAAGGAAAAATTGCTGGCCGCACTGCGCGGTGGCATCAAGACGGTTTTGATCCCGGAAGACAATGCCAAAGACTTGCAGGAAATCCCTGAAAACGTTAAAAACGGACTCGAAATCGTGCCGGTGCGCTGGATCGACAAGGTGCTTGAAATTGCGCTGGAACGCATGCCAACGGCCTTATCCGAAGACGTGACAGCGGTTACGGACACGGCCGAAATCGCGATGACTGCACCGGCGTCTGCGGAGGCTGTAAAACATTGAGAAAATTGGCGTCTTGAGTGCTGAAGCGTGAAAATTTGCCTTATAATTTAAGGCTTGCAACGCGGGAATAGCTCAGTTGGTAGAGCGCAACCTTGCCAAGGTTGAGGTCGAGAGTTCGAGACTCTTTTCCCGCTCCAGTTTTTAGCTGGTGTTGATGAATTTGGCACCATTTGCGGGAATAGCTCAGTTGGTAGAGCGATACCTTGCCAAGGTATAGGTCGAGAGTTCGAACCTCTTTTCCCGCTCCAGTTTGTTGAAATGGGAAGCTTTGCTTCCCATTTTTATAGAGTTTTGGCGCGATAGCAAATCGGTTATGCCCCGGATTGCAAATCCGGTCAGGGCGGTTCGACTCCGCCTCGCGCCTCCAGTCACTTTGTTTTCAATCAAGCCTCGTATGTTTATTGACGAGGCTTTTTTGTTTGACAATAGCGCTGTGCCCGAGTGGTGGAATGGTTTACACAGCAGACTTAAAATCTGTCCCCCGTCAGGGGTTGCCGGTTCGAGTCCGGCCTCGGGCACCAATTTTGCATTACCAGTGACCAGCAGCCAGTAGCTCATCCGGATAGAGCACGAACCTTCTAAGTTCGGGGTAGGGGGTTCGAGTCCCTCCTGGCTGGCCAAAAAAAAGCAGGCTCGTCGGCCTGCTTTTTTGTGCCTTGAAGCTGCCGCGGCAGCCCGGTCGAATCAGCTCTCCACCACGGCCACGGCCGTCTGGCTGACGCCGCAATCCACATAGGAAATCTGGCCGGTCATACCGGACGCCAGGTCACTGAGCAGGAATGCTGCCACGTTACCGACTTCTTCAATGGTCACGTTGCGCTTGAGCGGCGAGGCCGCAGCCGAGATGCCCAACAGCTTGCCAAAATCCTTGATGCCGCTGGCCGCCAGTGTTTTGACCGCTCCTGCGCTCAGTCCATTCACACGAATGCCTTTGGCACCGACCGCATCCGCGAGGTAGCGGACCGACGATTCCAGCGAGGCCTTGGCCAGGCCCATGGTGTTGTAGCTCGGTACCACGCGCACGCCGCCCAGGTAGGTCAGTGTCAGCAGCGAAGCGGTGCTGCTCAGATAAGGCAGGGCGGCCTTGGCCATGGCCGGAAAGCTGTAGGCGCTGATGTCGTGCGCAATGCGAAAGTTTTCGCGCGTCAGGCCGTCCAGAAAGTTGCCGGCGATGGCTTCGCGCGGGGCAAAACCAATGCTGTGCACAAAGCCGTCGAAGGTGGGCCAATGCCGGGACAAGTCTTTGAACAAATTGTCGATTTGCGCGTCATCCGCCACATCACATTCAAATACCAACGAGGAGTTGAAGTCTGCGGCAAATTCAGTGATGCGTTCCTTGAAGCGTTCACCGACATAGCTGAAGGCCAGCTCGGCCCCTTGTTCGTGGCATGCCTTGGCAATGCCGTAGGCAATGGAGCGGTTGGACAAAACGCCGGTGATCAGAAATTTTTTACCTGTCAGGAAACCCATAATAGCCTCTGCCTTTTAATTTGTTCGAAAAAATATCTCTTGCCTCCAAGGCCGGATGTCCGAAATCCAATTCTGAATTTTGATGCCCGTCACCCAGCAAGAGGTGAAACAATTGATGCAGAATTGTCGCATGCGTCGCCTGTTTTTTTTGATTTGCCTGAGTTGGGTGTCTCCTTTATGGGCGGCGCATGGCTACGCGCTCTGGGGCGACCTCAAATACCCGGCCAATTTTCCTCACTTCGACTATGTCAACCCAGCCGCACCCAAGGGCGGCGAGTTGCGTCTGGTGAGTAATCTGCGGGTCTCGACTTTTGACAAATACAACCCGTTCACGATCAAGGGCTCGGCCCCGGCCTATTTGTCTGACCTGATGTTTGACAGCTTGCTGAGCGGTTCACTGGATGAAACGGGCTCCGGCTACGGATTGCTGGCCCAGGATGTGGTGGTGGCTGCGGACGGCTTGAGCGCCACCTTCAGCTTGCGTCCCGAAGCCCGTTTTCACAACGGTGACCCGGTGCTGGCAGAGGACGTGAAATACAGCTTTGATGCCCTGATGGGGCCCTTCACCTCACCGGCCTACAAGACCGTGCTTTTTGATGTGGCAGGGCTGGAGGTGCTGGACGCGCGCACGCTGCGCTACCGTTTCAAGAAGCCCAACCGCGAACTGCCGTTGACGGTCGGCGCTTTGCCGGTGTTCAGTCGCGCCTGGGGTGCCGAGCGGGGCAAGCGCAAACCGTTTGACCAGATCGTCACCGATGTGCCGATTGGCAGCGGCCCCTACAAAATCGGTCCGGTGCGCTTTGGCAAGGACATCACCTATGTGCGCGACGCCAATTACTGGGCCAAAGACCTGAATGTGCGCCGTGGCACCGCCAATTTTGACCGCATCACGGTCAAGATTTACAAGGACGGCACCGCGCGCCTGGAGGCCCTCAAAGCAGGCGAATTTGACTTGATGCGTTTCTTTTCAGCGGGCGACTGGGCGCGCCGGGTCAATGGCAAGCGCTTTGATTCGGGTGAACTGGTCAAGCGTGAATACCCGCACCGCCTGCCCACCGGTTTTCAGAGCTATGTGCTCAATACGCGACGCGAATTGTTCAAGGATGTGCGCGTGCGCCAGGCATTGGGCCTGGCGCTGGACTACGAGTGGATGAACCGGCAACTGTTTTACAACGCCTACCAGCGCGTCAACGGCTTGTTTGGCAATACCGACTGCCAGGCCACGGGTTCGCCTTCGCCGCAGGAGCTGGCCCTGCTGACGCCGTGGCGCAGTGCCGTGCCTGCAGCGGTATTCGGCCCCATGACGCAGCCGCCGCGCACCGACCCGCCCTCTAGCTTGCGCGCCAATTTGCGCCAGGCGCAAGCCTTGCTGAACGCGGCGGGCTGGCAGGTGCAGGACGGCAAATTGCGCAACGCCCAGGGCCAGGCGTTCGAGATCGAATACCTCGACAGCAACGAGGGCAGTGCGCGGGTGGTCACGCCCTGGGCGCGCAACCTGGAGAAGCTGGGCATCACCCTGAACTTTCGCCCGGTGGACTTTGCCCTGTACCAGCAGCGCCTGCAAAAATTCGACTTCGACATCACTTCGCTGGCCTATGGCGGCACCCACAATCCGGG
>JALNWC010000130.1 GCA_023231075.1 Rhodoferax sp. | reverse complement strand
TCAATGAGACGGATTAGGAAATGACGGTATTTATATGCTACAAATAAAGTAGCACGCAATATCCAAGCGGGTCGTGGCTTGGAACGGGGTTCCGGCCCCGGCACCAAGACGGCAAATGTTTTTTAGCCACGATGATCGTGGACATTCCCCTGGTTTCAAGTCGGCAGCCAAACCAAGCGTTTGGGTTCTTGCCTCCCCCAAAATCGTTCACGTTGAATTGATCCCGCCCATGACGCGAGCCCTCACGCGTACCAGCTTTCACAGTGCCAGACTCATTCGTGTGCTGGCCGAACTGTCTTTGCTGGACACGGTCGAGCAGGGTGCCGCATTTGCCGAAAAGCTCGGGATGTGGGTGAGCTTTACCGACGCCATCACCCTGTCTTCGGTACACAGCGCCAGCTCGGCAAGCGCGTCGGACAGACCCGGCGCGGTGGCATCCGGCGCGCGCCCTGACCTCGGCCAGGCGTTCGCCCGTGTCCAGGCTGGGCTGCTGAGTTCGATCGGCCGGGCGCAGCCGGAACTGCCGGCGCCAGCCTCCGACGCGCTTGGCGATCCCGCCGCTGCCTTTGAACCCTACCGCCGCCACTACCAGGCGCAGCAACGCGAAATCGAAGTGAAACTCCGGCCGCTGCGGGCCCGGGTGCGGGAGGTGCTGGGCCAGTCGTCGCCCAAGCTCAGGAAGCTCGCCGCCCTGGACGCCGCCCTGGACGGCATCCTCGGCGAGCGCGAGAGCAAGTTGCTCCAGAAACTGCCGTCGCTGCTCGAAAAGCGCTTCAGGCAATTGGCCAAGGCGCATCAGCCGACGACCGACTGGCTGGCCAATTTTGGCCAGGAAATGCAAACGGTGCTGCGCGCCGACATGGACGTTCGCCTGCAACCGGTGCTGGGACTCATCGAGGCCTACAACCAGGATTCAAGCACGGAATAACACGAGACCAATGCATAAACATCTGTTCACGGGCGCCTTTTTGTTGGGTGCCACGGCGGTCGTCTGGATCGGCGCCGGGTTTGTGGTGTCCCATCCCTTGGCGCTGGCGGTGACGCTGCTGATTGCCGCTGTCTATGGCTATGGCGCGCTTGAATTGCATCAGTTTCGCCAGGCCACGGGCAGCTTGTCGGCGGCGCTGGCGGCCATTCCTGACACGCTGTCGAACCTCGGCGACTGGCTCAGCCCATTGCCTCCCTCGCTGCAGAACCCGGTGCGCTTGCGCATCGAAGGCGAGCGCACCGGCTTGCCCGGTCCGGCGCTGACGCCTTATCTGGTGGGCTTGCTGGTGATGCTGGGCATGCTGGGCACCTTCCTGGGCATGGTGGTCACCCTCAATGGCGCCGCTTTTTCGCTGCAGGGCAGCGCCGACCTGCAGGCCATCCGCACCGCGCTGGCCGCCCCCATCAAGGGCCTGGGACTGGCGTTTGGCACCTCGGTGGCGGGCGTGGCGGCGTCGGCCATGCTGGGCTTGATGTCGGCGGTGAGTCGGCGTGAAAGGCTGCAGGCAGCCCAGCTGCTCGACAGCAAGATAGCGACCTCGTTGCGCAGCTTTTCGCTCAGCCACCAGCGCCAGGAAACCTACCAGGCGCTGCAATTCCAGGCCCGTGCCCTGCCCGCGGTGGCCGATCAACTGCAGGCGATGATGGCGCAGATGGAACAGCTGAGCCAGCAGCTGAACCAGCGCCTGCTGAGCAACCAGGAGGGCTTTCACGGCGAGGTCAAGGGCCTTTACCGGGAGTTGGCCGCTTCGGTCGACCAATCGCTCAAGGACAGCCTGTCGCAAAGCGCGCAGGTGGCCGGTGAGAGCCTCAAGCCGGTGCTCGAGGCCGCCCTGTCGGGCATGGCCCGTGAGGCCAGGGTGCTGCACGAACGCGTGATCGACACCGCGCAAGCGCAACTCGATGGTCTGTCTGACCGGCTCGGCGCGCAGGCGCTCGCGCAACAGCAGGCGATCTGCACAGCGCTGGCGCAGACCGCGCAGCAAGTCACCGCCAGCGCGCAGGTCCAGGCCGGCAGCACTTTGCGCGACATCCAGCGCCTCACGATCAGCTCCGAGGAGCTGGTTCGCTCCCGCATCGCCTCTGAGGCGCAATGGCTGGCGCAGCATGGCGCGCGCATGGACCAGTGGGTCAGCCTGTTGCAAACCGGGCTGGCTGCGCTGCGCGACGAGGAAGCGTCGCGCGGTGCTGCCGCCGTGGCGCGCCTGGGCGACCTGCAGACCGCGCTGACCGGCCACTTGAGCACGCTGGGCACGGCGCTCGAAGACCCGATCCGGCGGCTCATCGAAACCGCCTCGGAAGCACCACGCGCCGCGGCCGACGTGATCGGGCAATTGCGCCAGGAAATGTCAAGCAGTGTGGCGCGCGACAACGAATTGCTGGAGGAGCGCAGCCGCATCATGGCTGCCTTGAATGCCTTGCTTGAGTCCGTCAACCATGCCGCGCTTGAGCAGCGCGCGGTGATCGACACGCTGGTGGCGTCCTCGGCAGGCGCGCTCCAGCAAACCGGCAGCCAGTTCGCCGAGCAGGTCGACCAGCAAACCGCCAAGCTCTCCGACATGGCGGCCCAGGTCACCAGCAGCGCGGTGGATGTGGCCAGCCTCAGCGACGCCCTTGGTTTTGCGGTGCGCGCCTTCGGCGAGGCCAACGCCAAGCTGGTCGGCCAGCTGCAGCGCATTGAAGGCGCCATGGACAAATCCATGGCCCGCAGTGACGACCAGCTCGCCTATTACGTGGCCCAGGCCCGTGAAATCATTGACCTGAGCCTGATGTCGCACAAGGAAATTTTTGACGAGCTGCGCCAACGCCCGGCCCGCCAGGTTTTGGCTGCTGACGAGGTGAGTTGATGCAAGACAGCGAAGGGATTGAGCAGACGGCGCCGGTCTGGGCTGTTTTTGGCGACCTGATGTCGGGCCTGCTGGGCGCGTTTGTGCTGATCCTGGTCGCGGTGCTGGGGGTTCAGCTGGAGCTGGCCGCGAGCCTGCAAGCCGAAATCAACAAACGCCAGATCGAGGAACAGCGCCGCATGACGCTTGAAAAGGCCCTGGCGATTCCGCTGGCCGCCGGGCGCATCACCCTGAACAACGGGCGCATTGGCATCAGTGGCCGCGTGCTGTTCGCCTTGAATTCCGACCAGTTGCAACCCGAGGGGCGGCAGCTGCTCAACAGCCTGGTGCTGCCACTGCGGGCTTACCTGGCCTCGCGCGATGAACTGTTGATGGTGAGTGGTTTTACCGATGACCGGTCGATCCGCGAAGGCAATTCGCGTTTTGCCGACAACTGGGAGCTGTCGGCCCAGCGGGCCCTGACCGTCACGCGCGCCTTGATCGAGGAGGGCATGCCCTCGGCCAGGGTCTTTGCCGCCGCCTTTGGCGCCGAGCAGCCGATCACGCCCAACAGCGACGAAGCGGCGCGCCAGCAAAACCGGCGCGTTGAAATGGCGCCCGTGCCCAAGGCCGCGGCGGCCGTCAATGCCACGCCATGAGCGAGTTGGCGCAGGATCTCGGCGCGCAATTGGCCGACCTGCGCCTGGCGGGCGCGGATCAATATGACCCTGTGACCTGGCATTACCTGCAGGGGCTGTTTGAACGTGCGGCCCGGCGCCGGGGCGAGGTCAGGCGCCTGCTGGATGCCCGGCTGGCGCAGGCGCTGCAGACCTTGCGGGAGCGCTTCGCGCAGGCGCAGCGCGAGGCCCGGCAGGCCACCGCCAGCCCGCCACGCAGTGCGCCGCGCGCATCGCTGGGCGAACTGGCCCGTGCCCTGTCGCAACCCGCGCCGGAAACACCTGATGGCGGCCGGGACGCTGGCTCGAGCCGCGTTGTTGGAAATCGCCCCGAGCTCAAAAGCGTGCGCCATTTCCGCAACACCTGGTCCAAACTCAGCGTCGACAAGCAGCTCGCCAAGGCCCTCGGTCGGGCGCCCAAGAATGCCGGGCCCATCAATTCGCACAGCCTGGTGCTGCGCTCGCTGGCGCTGATGCGCGAGCTATCGCCTGATTACCTCAACCGCTTTATGTGTTACGCAGACGCCTTGCTGTGCCTCGATCAAGGCGATCAGGCCAGGCCGACTCCGGCCAAAAAATTGCCGCGGGCGAAAGCTGTCAAAAAATGAGCGGCCACAGGGGTCCGGCCGCTGAGCGCATCCGCCTCATGGCCGCGCCATCGACTCCGCCTGGATGGCTGTCAGCGCGATGGTGAAAACAATGTCGTCAACCAGCGCGCCACGCGACAAATCGTTCACCGGCTTGCGCAAGCCCTGCAGCATCGGGCCCACCGACACCACGTTGGCCGAACGCTGCACCGCCTTGTAGGTGGTGTTGCCGGTATTGAGGTCGGGAAACACAAAGACCGTGGCCTGACCCGCCACGGCACTGCCCGGTGCCTTTTGCACGGCAACTTCGCGCACCGTCGCTGCGTCGTACTGCATCGGGCCGTCGATCACCAGTTCGGGCCACTTGGCGCGGGCCAGCTCGGTGGCCGCGCGTACTTTCTCGACATGGTCGCCCGCTCCGGAGGCTCCGGTGCTGTAGCTGATCATCGCGACTTTGGGGTCAATGCCAAAGGCGCGTGCACTGTCGGCGCTTTGCTTGGCGATTTCGGCCAACTCCTGAGCCGTGGGGTCGGGGATGATCGCGCAATCGGCGTAAACCAGCACCTGCTCTGGCATGAGCATGAAGAAACAGGACGAAACAATCGACGAGCCGGGTGCCGTCCTGATCAATTGCAGGGCCGGGCGAATGGTGCTGGCCGTGGTGTGAACCGCACCGCTGACCAGCCCATCGACTTCGTCCAGCGCCAGCATCATGGTGCCAATCACCACGCTGTCTTCCAGTGCGATCTGGGCTTGGCCCGACGTGAGTCCCTTGCTTTTGCGCAGTTCCACCAAGGGCGCGATATAGCGTTCGGCCATTTGATGGGGTTCAAGGATCTCCAGCCCCGGCGGCAATTCGATCCCCAGCGAGTCGGCGACCGACTGAATCACCGTTCGCCGGCCCAGCAGCACGCAGCGCGCGATGCCCTTCTGGGTGCAAATCACCGCCGCACGAATCGTGCGCGGCTCATCGCCTTCGGGCAACACGATGCGCTTGTTGGCCGCGCGCGCCTTCTGGATCAGCTGGTAACGGAAGGCCGGGGCCGACATGCGGGTCGATACGGCCAGCTCCAGTCCGACGCATATCGCGTCACCGTCGATTTGCTCGGCCAGGCTGTCGATCACGGTATCCATGCGGCTCAAATCGTCCTGCGGCACCGCCAGCGGCAGCCGGCTGATGCGCGCGGCGGTGGCATAACTGTCGCCATCGGTGCGCAACACCGGCAAGCCACTGTGGAATGCGCGCGAGCCAAAACGCTCGATCCGCGGACTGATGAAGCTGTGGTGCGTCAGCACCAGGCCCGCCAGTTCGATGCCGTTGCTTTCCGCCAGCGCGGTGGCCAGAATGACATCGTCGCGGTCGCCGGCACTGATCACCAGCGCACCGGGTTTGAGGCGAGGAATGACTTCGGTCACCGAGCGGGCCGCCAGCACCGTGTCCAGCACGCGCCGGGTCGCGATCTGGCCTTCGATCATCACCTCGGCGCCCAGATGGCGGGCCACGTCGATGGTGCGTGGCGCGGACAGTGCCGGATTGTTTTCGATGACGCCCCAGATCGGTACACCGCCCAGCTGTTGGGTGACTGCGGCTTTGTCGAAGTCGGGGGCGGCGCGGTTGAAGATGACGCCCACCACGTTGCGCCCCGCCTGGCGGACCTGGCCAATCAGGTAGTTGGTCTGGGCGATACCCTCCGCGTCCGCCCCGCTGGCAGCGAGCACCACGTCCGCCTGCAGGCTTCTGGCGATGTCAGCCGACAGGCGCGGAATGAAAGCACGACTCGAATCGGCATGAATACCTTCGACCACCAACACATCGGCGCCTTCGGTGGCTGACATGGCCAGGCTGACGATATCTTCGAGCAATTCATCGGTTTTGCCACTGGTGATGTACTGGGTCACCAGGCTCATGGGCAGCGGGTCGGGGGTGCTCGCAACCTTGCAGATGCTGCGTGCGAACAGGACCGAAGGTTCGGTGTCTGGCGTGCGCTTGGTGACGGGTTTGACAAACGCCACCTTCAGTCCACGCCGTTGCAGTGCCCGCAACAGACCGAGTGAAACCGAAGTGAGGCCGACGTTGGCTTGGGTCGCTGCAACGAAATACGAACGCATGGGAAAAACTCCGCTGGTTATCGCCAATCCTCCAGTGCGCTGGCGTAAAAAATGGTGCACTGCATCATAACCCAGCCAAGGGTTAACCCTGGGTCGGGTTGTCCGGATAAAACTGGACTTGAACGGGTGTCTTATGGTCCCGGTCCGGGCGTTTGTAGGGGTCCACATGCGTCATCATGTTGATGACCCGGTGGCGCTGCATGACGCGGTCGCGGGCCGCCACGGCGATGTCGTGGCCTTGTTCCACGCTCAGCGTGGCATTCACTTCCAGGTGGGCATCGACCACAATCATGTCGCCCATTTTGCGGGTGCGCACGTCGTGCACATTGCTGATGCCGGGGGTGTCGAGCAGGGTTTGCCGGATGGCCTGCACCTCGGCCACGTCCACCGCGCGGTCCATCAGGTCATGCAGGGCGTCCCAGCCGAAGCTCCAACCCATCCGGGTCACCATGAAGCCCACGATGGCGGCGGCAATCGGGTCCAGAATGGGGTAGCCCAGCAGGTTGCCGATGATGCCGACCCCCACCACCAGCGACGACGCGGCATCCGAGCGGGCGTGCCAGGCATTCGCCACCAGCATGCTGCTCTTGACCTTTTTGGCCACCGACAGCATGTAGCGAAACAGCAGCTCCTTGGCGACCAGCGCGCCCGCGGCCACCCACAGCGCGATGATGTGCACCTTGGCAATGGACGCGGGGTTTTGCAGCTTGCCGGCAGCCGACCAGAGCATGCCCAGGCCGACTGCCAGCAGCAGCACCCCGAGCACCAGCGAGGCGGCGGTTTCAAAGCGCTGATGGCCGTAGGGGTGGTCTTCGTCGGCGTCTTTCTGGCTGTGGTGGTTGGCAAACAGC
>JALNWC010000129.1 GCA_023231075.1 Rhodoferax sp. | reverse complement strand
GCGCTGCGGCTGGCGGGCGGCTTCGAGCTGCCCCTGTTTGTAGAGCGCACCGGCATGCCGCTGTCGGCCCTGCAGGCTGGATTGGCACAGGCTCAAGCTCAAGGTTTGATTGAGATGACGGGCGATCACCTCCAGCCCAGCGTGCGCGGTTTTGACTTTTTGAACGATTTGCAAGCGCTGTTTTTGCCGGCGGCACCTTGATGCCACCGCCCTCCCCGGGCTGGCGACAGGGTTTGAACAGCGTGACGCCGCCGTCTGAGGGCATCCAGGTCGCCGACCTTGTGTGCTGGTGTTTGCCCCCAGTCAACGGGCTTATTTTGCTGACCCGATAACCGGGGCGGCCGCGCCCGCAAATCAAGTACGATTCCAGCCCTGAACGACAGCTTGAATACCGCACCACGGATCACCGCCAACACCCGTCAAACATCCCCAGGAAACCTTCCATGCACGCCTCTGCCCTGTCCACCTTCCGGTTTCCAGAAAACACCTGCATTCCGCAAGCCCAGCCCAAGGCGTATGCCGCGGTGACGGAGCAGTCGCCCCTGCTTGAGGTCATGACCGACCTGGCCAGCGTCAAGGCGGCCACGATCGACCCGCACATCTCGCTGGTGGTGCAAGCCGCCACCCCGCAAGACCCGGCCCGCATCCGAGGCGTGATCTCGCCGACCCCGCTGGAGCGCCAACTGGGCCGCGCCTTGCCCAAGGCAATGCCACTGCACTGACACACCATGACAACACACCCTCAAATCACCGACACCCAGACCCTGGGTTTGCAAGCCAAGCAGGCTTCTGCGCTCATGGCCAAAGCACCCGCAGCGACCAGGAATGCCGCGCTGCGCAGCCTCGCCAAACTGCTGCGCGCCAATGTCGACGCGCTGCAAACCGACAACGCCAAAGACCTTGAGCGCGCCGTGGCTGCGGGTCTGGCCGCGCCCATGGTCGACCGGCTCAAGCTGAGCCCCCAGGTGATCGAGACCTGCGCCCAGGGCTGCGAGCAACTGGCCGCCATGGCCGACATCATTGGTGAAATCACCGCCCTGCGCCAGCAGCCCAGCGGCATCCGGGTCGGCCAGATGCGCGTGCCGATCGGCGTCTTTGGCATGATCTTCGAGAGCCGACCCAACGTCACCATCGAGGCCGCCAGCCTGAGCATCAAGAGCGGCAATGCCTGCATCTTGCGCGGCGGCTCGGAGGCCATCGACTCCAACAAGGCGCTGGCCCGGCTGGTGCAGCAGGCGCTGATCGACGCCGGCCTGCCGGCGCATGCGGTGCAGCTGGTGCAAACCACCGACCGCGCCGTGGTCGGTGAGCTCATCACCATGCCGCAGTATGTCGATGTGATCATTCCGCGCGGCGGCAAGGGCCTGATCGAGCGCATCAGCCGTGACGCGAAAGTGCCGGTCATCAAGCACCTGGACGGCAATTGCCACACCTATGTCGACGACCCCTGCGACCTGGCCATGGCCGTCAAGGTGGCCGACAACGCCAAGACCAGCAAGTACAGCCCGTGCAATGCCACCGAGAGCCTGCTGGTGGCGCGCGGCGTGGCGAACCAATTCCTGCCCCTGATCGGCGCCATTTATGCGGCCAAAGGGGTCGAGATGCGCTGCGACCCCGAAGCGCTGGCCTTGCTGCAAGCCTGCCCGCAAGCCATGGTGCTGCAGCCCGCGGCAGAGGCCGACTGGTATGAAGAGTACCTGGCGCCCATCATCAGCATCAAGGTCGTGGCCGGCGTGGACGAAGCCATTGCCCACATCAACCGCTACAGCAGCCACCACACCGATGCCATCCTGACGCGTGACCACATGCACGCGCAACAGTTTTTGCGCGAAGTCGACTCGGCCAGTGTCATGGTCAACACCAGCACCCGCTTTGCCGATGGTTTTGAATACGGCCTGGGGGCCGAGATCGGCATCAGTACCGACAAGTTTCATGCGCGCGGCCCGGTCGGCATCGAGGGCCTGACCTCGCTCAAGTACGTGGTGCTGGGCGAAGGCGAAGTGCGGCCTTGAACAATGGCTGCCCGGGCCCAGGGTTTTGAGGCCCTGGTGCCGCCGCTAAAATTAGCGCCCACACTCTGCAAGGTCTCCTATGGTTCCGCACCTGATCACCGCCCTGACGGGCCCCATCAACGAGTTGGAGCAGCGCGTGCTGGACTCCATGCCCGCCATCGAACGCTGGTTCCGGCTGGAATGGATGGAGCACACGCCGCCGTTTTACAGCTCGGTGGACGTGCGCAACGCCGGTTTCAAGCTGGCCCCGGTGGACACCAATTTGTACCCCGGTGGCTGGAACAACCTCACCGTCGACATGCTGCCGCTGGCGGTGCAGGCCGCCATGGCCGCCATCGAAAAAATATGCCCCGAAGCGCGCAACCTGCTGGTGATCCCGGAAAACGGCCAGCCCAGCAGCTTTTACCTGGCCAATCTGGCCCAGTTGCAACGCATTTTCAACATGGCGGGCCTGAACGTGCGGCTCGGCTCGATTGATCCGGCCATCAAGAAAAACACCACGTTCGGGCTGCAAAACGGCGACCAGGTCACGCTGGAGCCGGTCGTTCGCAGCAAGCGCCGCCTCGGCCTGAAAGACTTTGACCCCTGCACCATTTTGCTCAACAACGACCTGAGCGCCGGTGTGCCCGGCATTCTGGAAGAGACCTACGAGCAGTACCTGCTGCCGCCGCTGCACGCGGGCTGGCCCACCCGGCGCAAGAGCACGCATTTCAAATGCTACGAAGAAGTGTCCAAGCGCCTGGGCAAACTGCTGGGGGTCGACCCCTGGTTGATCCACCCGCTGTTTGACCGCTGCGAAAGCGTCAACCTGGACCAAAGCAGCGGCTTTGACTGCCTGCAGACCCAGGTCGACAGCGTGCTGACGCGAGTCAAGCGCAAATACAAAGAGTACGGCATCAAGGAAAAACCCTTTGTGGTGGTGAAGGCCGACCACGGCACGCACGAACTGGGCATTGTCACCATCCGTGATGCCAAAGACATGCAGGCCCTGCAGGAACGCATCCAGACCCTGAACAAGGGCCGCAAATCACCGTTTTTGCCGCACGATTTCATGGTGCAGGAAGGCGTGCTGACCCAGGAGCGCGTCAATGATGCGGTGGCCGAACCGGTGGTCTACATGATGGACCGTTACGTGGTGGGCGGCTTCTACCGGGTGCATGCCGGGCGCGGCATCGACGAAAACCTCAATGCGCCCGGGGCGGGGTACGTGCCGCTGGCTTTTGAGCACAGCACCCAACTGCCCCAGCCGGGCGTCAAGCCGGGTGCCAGCGTGCCCAACCGCTTCTACATGTACGGCGTGATCGGGCGCCTGGCGATGCTGGCCGCCAGTTATGAGCTCGAAGCCACCGACCCGGATGCGCAAGATTTCGAATAAGCGGCGTTTCTGACGCAAAATAGCGGTCCATCATGACACGGAGCCCGGCGGTCTGACGCCACCGGGTGACTATTTGGCAACCTCTCAATCGTCGCTTCGCGCGCTCACCCTGGGCGCCATCGGTGTCGTCTATGGCGACATTGGCACCAGCGTGCTGTACGCCGTCAAGGAGGTCTTTGGCGCGGGCCATGTGCCGTTCACGGTCGACAACGTGATGGGCATCCTGTCGATCTTCTTCTGGACCCTCACCATCATCATTTCACTCAAGTATGTGACCCTGGTGCTGCGCGCCGACAACAACGGCGAAGGCGGCCTGGTGGCCATGCTGGCGCTGGCGTCCCAGTCGGTCAAGGACAAGCCCCGGCTGCGCCGCGTGTTGCTGCTGGTTGGCATTTTTGGTACCTGCCTGTTTTATGGCGACGGCGTCATCACCCCCGCGATCTCGGTGCTCTCCGCGGTGGAAGGCCTGGAGGTGGTGTCGCCCAACTTCAAAAAAGCGGTGCTCCCGCTCACGCTGGTGATCTTGTTTGGCCTGTTTGCGGTGCAAAAGCGCGGCACGGCCGACATCGGCAGGTTTTTTGGCCCGATCACGCTGGTCTGGTTCAGCGTGCTGGCGTTGCTGGGGGTATGGCATATTGGCCACAACCCCGAGGTGTTGTGGGCCATCAGCCCGCACCATGCGCTGCGCTTCATATGGACCCAACCGGTCACCACCTTCATCATTCTGGGGGCGGTGGTGCTGTGCGTCACCGGTGGCGAGGCCCTGTATGCCGACCTCGGGCACTTTGGCAAAAAGCCCATCCGGATAGCCTGGTTTTTTGTGGTCATGCCCGCCCTCACGCTCAATTATTTCGGCCAGGGTGCCTTGCTGATGCAGGACCCGACGGCCGTCACCAACCCCTTTTTCATGATGGCGCCTGAATGGGCCCTGTTGCCCTTGGTGGGCCTGGCCACGCTGGCCACCGTGATTGCCTCGCAAGCGCTGATCACCGGCGCGTTTTCTGTCACCAAGCAGGTGGTGCAGTTGGGCTATTTGCCGCGCTTTCAGGTCTGGCACACCAATATCAAGGAAACCGGTCAGATCTACATGCCGCTGGTCAATTGGGGCCTGTTTGTGCTGATCGTGCTGGCCGTGCTGCTGTTCAAGTCATCGAGCAACCTGGCCGCGGCCTACGGCATTGCCGTCACGCTGGACATGCTGATCACCACGGTGTTGACGTTCTTTGTCATTCGCTACGCCTGGCACTATCCGCTGCTGCTGTGCCTGGCCGCCACCAGCGCGTTCTTTATGGTCGATCTGGCTTTTTTCAGCTCCAACCTGCTCAAACTGGCCGATGGCGGCTGGTTCCCCTTGCTGATTGCGGCAGGCGTGTTCACGCTCATGCTCACTTGGAAGGACGGGCGGCGCCTGCTCAACCAGAAACTGGCGACCGATGCCATTGACCTGAACAGCTTTCTGGAAGCGGTTTTTGTCAACCCGCCCACCCGCGTGGCAGGGAACGCCGTCTTCTTGACGGCAGCGCCCGGTACCGTGCCCAACGCCATGCTGCACAACCTCAAGCACAACAAGGTGCTGCATGAAGTCAACCTGTTTGTCACCGTGGTCAACCATGAGGTGCCCTGGATCGGCATGGACAAGCGACTCGAGCTGGAAGCGCTGGGGCACGATTGCTGGCAGGTGGTGGTGAACTATGGCTTCAAGAACGACCCCGATTTGCCGCGCGCCCTGCAACTGATGAAGGGCCGTGGTTTTGAGCTGGACCCCATGAGCACCAGCTATTTCCTGAGCCGCGACATCATCGCCCCGACCCTGGGCAGCGGCATGGCGCCCTGGCGCGAAAAACTGTTTGCCCAGATGCACCTGAACGCCAGCGGCGCCGCCAACTTCCTCAAACTGCCCAGCAACTCGGTGGTAGAGCTCGGCAGCAAGATTGAAATCTAATATGCTTGCGGGACAGATCTTTAGCTCTGTCCCCAACACTTTAAGCTTGCGGGACAGATCAAGATTTGCGCAGCAAATTTGCTCTGTCCTCAACACTTTAACGTGAAAGAACACGCATGTCATGCCGGACTCGATCCGGCATCCATGAATTCGGAGCCATGGATTGCGGATCAAGTCCGCAATGACAGCCTTCTTTTATGCTTCTGGGTGGCATGGCCGCCATGAAAGTTAGACTGACAGATCTTCAGTTCTGTCCCCAACTGTTTAGGAACCCCCGAATGAACCTGTTATTCATCGCCGACCCCCTCGAATCCTTCAAGATTTACAAGGACAGCACCTTTGCCATGATGCGCGAGGCGCAGGCCCGTGGCCATCTTTTAAGCGTTTGCGAACCCCAAGACGTCCGGTGGCGGCGCGGCGAGCCCGTGACCGCGTTGGTGCGCGACATCACGCTCACCGGCGACCCGGTGCACTGGTTCAGCGCCGCCCGGCACCAGCCCGATGAACGCGGGCAGGCGCTCAAGGACTTCGACGCCGTGGTGATGCGCAAGGACCCACCGTTTGACGCCGAGTATTTCTACGCCACCCACCTGCTGGAACAGGCCGAGCGCGAGGGCGCCCGGGTGTTCAACAAGCCCCGCGCGCTGCGCGACCACCCCGAAAAACTGGCCATTCTGGAATGGCCCCGGTTCATCGGCCCGACCCTGGTCACGCGCGACGCCAACGACATCAAAGGTTTTCATGCCGAGCACCAGGACATCATCCTGAAACCGCTCGACGGCATGGGCGGCACGGGTATTTTCCGTGTCAAGGCCGACGGCCTGAACCTGGGCGCCATCATCGAGACGCTCAACCGCGAGGGCGCCCAGACGGTGATGGTGCAAAAATTCCTGCCCGCCATCAGCGAGGGCGACAAGCGCATCCTGGTGATCGGCGGCCAGCCCGTGCCCTATTGCCTGGCGCGCATCCCGCAAGGCGGCGAAGTGCGCGGCAACCTCGCTGCTGGCGGCAAGGGCGTGGCCCAGCCCTTGAGCGCGCGCGACCGCGAAATTGCCGAAGCCATCGGCCCGGTGCTGGCCGGGCGCGGTTTGCTGCTGATGGGGCTGGACGTGATCGGCGACAGCCTGACCGAGATCAACGTCACCAGCCCGACCTGTTTCCAGGAAATTGCTGACCAGACCGGCTTTGACGTGGCCGCCATGTTTGTGCAGGCGCTGGAAGCTGCGGTCGCACGCCAGCGCTGACCTGACAGCCCCACGCGCGCGCAGCAACCGCCTGACTCTGTATGATTCGCGGCTTTGCGAATCAAAGGTATGTCTTCCCCCACCACCGGTCTGAACCTGGCCCAGCAGGAGGCTGTGAACTTCATGCACGGCCCATGCCTGGTGCTGGCCGGCGCCGGCTCGGGCAAAACGCGCGTCATCACCCACAAGATCGGCCGCTTGATCCAGTCGGGCGTGGCGGCCAGAAACATCTTTGCCATCACCTTCACCAACAAAGCCGCCGCCGAGATGCGCGAACGCGCCCGGGGCCTGATCGGCAAGGCGGCCAAGGACGCGGTGATTTGCACCTTTCACGCGCTGGGCGTGCGCCTGCTGCGCGAGGACGGCGCGGCGCTGGGCCTGAAACCCCAGTTTTCGATTCTGGACAGCGACGATGTCAACAGCATCCTGAAAGACGCCGGCGGCAGTGTCGATGCCGCCACCGCGCGC
>JALNWC010000128.1 GCA_023231075.1 Rhodoferax sp. | reverse complement strand
TGCTGGATCTGATGGGTATCGACACCGGTGTCGATGTCTACAAGATCCAGGACGTGGCCGAAGACCTGGTGGTGCCGATCATGGACTTCCCGATCCGCATCGACCGTGACGCTTTGACGCTGGGTTACGCCGGGGTCTACGGCAGTTTCCTGCTGTTTGCCAAACGCGCCGAGAAGAAGTATGGCGTCAGTGCCCGCGACATCCTGGTCGAGATGGGCCGGCGCGGCATGGTCGGCGGGCAGGAAGACATGATTGAGGACACGGCCATGACGCTGGCGCGGGAACGCAAGCAGGCCTGAGGCGCTTGAACAAAACCCCCCTTCGCCCGCGTGACCTTGCGCTGGCGTTCATTGTCATCGTGGTGTGGGGTGTCAACTTTGCCGCCATCAAGTTAGGTTTGAACGGCATGCCACCGCTTTTGTTGGCGGCCATGCGTTTTGTGCTGGCGGCCTTTCCGGCGCTGCTGTTTCTGCGCCCACCCAAAGTGCCGCTGCGCCTGTACCTGAGCTTTGGGTTGACCATGTCGGTGGGGCAATTCGCCTTTTTGTTCACGGCCATCCATGTCGGCATGCCGTCGGGACTGGCCTCGCTGGTGTTGCAGGCCCAGGCGTTTTTCACGCTGGTGCTCACCGCCCTGTGGCTGAAGGAAAAATGGCACGGCAATCAACTGGCGGGCCTGGTGCTTGCCGCTGGCGGACTGATGCTGATTGGCAGCGCCCACGGTGTTTCCATGCCACTGGCCGGTTTCCTGCTGACGCTGGCCGCCGCGTTCATGTGGGCCTGCGGCAATCTGGTCAGCCGCGCGGTGGGCCGCCATGGCCCCATGAACCAACTGGCCTTTGTGGTTTGGGCCAGTCTGGTGCCACCGCTGCCGCTATTGGCCCTGTCCGGGGTCATGGAAGGCCCCGAAGCCATCAGCGCAGCGTTGCAAAACATCAATCTCCAGACCCTGATGGCCCTGACCTACATCGCCTGGGCTTCCACCTTGTTTGGCTATTCGGTCTGGAACTTCCTGATGGCGCGCTACCCGGTCAACCGCATTGCCCCGTTCACCCTGTTGGTGCCACTGGTCGGGCTGAGTACCGGATGGCTCGTGTTTGGCGAGACGCTCCAGCCAGTTCACTTTGCCGGCGGTGCCCTGCTGATGCTTGGTTTGGTGGTCAACCTGTTTGGAGCCGGTTTACTGACTCGCCTGTATCGTGTGCTTGGTGGGCCATGGCATCGGTCGAGACGCTGAAGACCAAGTGGAAGCGGGTTCAATCCAAAATCCGTCTTACCGGCGCCATGCTGGCCCAGCCAGCCAGGTCCTGAAAACCCAGGGGACCTCAAATTCATTTTTCATCAAAACGCGAGCGCTGGTCCCCTCTGGTCGCATTTTTTCATCACAATCAACACTTTTCGGTCGCCTTGGGCGGAACACCCGATCCTGTGAAAATCCGGTAAATCCTTGTATTGAAAAGATATTTTTTAATTTCAGCTTGACCAAATAAGTCACCCCCTTGTTTTTTGATTGCAGTCGTATCTACGTGGGTGTGATTTTCTTTAAAATCATTTAACCTATTGATTTAAAACAGTTTTTTAAAATTGAATCATCCAGAAAAAGAGCCCATGGCTCATACCCCCATGATGGCCCAGTACCTGGGCCTCAAGGCAGATTACCCCGACACCCTGCTGTTTTACCGCATGGGCGACTTCTACGAGCTGTTTTTCGCCGACGCAGAAAAAGCCGCACGCTTGCTCAACATCACGCTGACGCAGCGCGGCCAGTCGGCCGGTGCGCCGGTGGTGATGGCGGGCGTGCCGTTTCACGCGGTCGACACCTATCTGGCGCGGCTCATCAAACTGGGGGAATCGGTGGCCATTTGCGAGCAGGTCGGCGAGGTGGCCACCAGCAAAGGCCCGGTGGAGCGCAAGGTGGTGCGGGTGGTGACGCCCGGCACGCTGACCGACCTGGAACTGCTGGGCGACAAGACCGAGTCGATGTTGCTGGCGGTGCACCAGGGCGTGCGCCACAGCTGCGGCCTGGCCTGGCTCAGCGTGACGCAGGGCGAGGTCCATCTGGCCGAGTGCGCGCCCGATGAACTGGCCGACTGGGTGGGCCGGATCGCGCCGGGTGAGTTGATCTTCAGCGCCGGCGCCACCCCCGCCTTTGAAGCCCGACTGCGTGCCCTGCCCGTGACGGGCGCGATGTCCATCTCGGTGCGGCCGGACTGGCAATTTGACGCCGGCCTGGGTCAGCGCAAGCTGCTCGAACATTTACAAGCCGCCAGCCTGGCGCCCTGGCAAGCGCAAGACCTGGCGCAGGCGCAGGCCGCCGCCAGCGCGCTGCTGGCCTACGCCGAGCACACCCAGGGCCGGGCGCTCACGCACATCCAGCGGGTACGGGTGCAACGCGCGGGCGAGCTCATCGACCTGCCGCCCAGCACCCGGCGCAACCTGGAACTGCTGCAGACCCTGCGCGGTGAAGACAGCCCCACCCTGTTTTCTTTGCTCGACACCTGCATGACCGGCATGGGCAGCCGCCTGCTGAAAAGCTGGCTGCTGTCACCCAGGCGCGACCGCGCCGAGGCACAACAGCGCCTGAACGCCATTGCCGCCCTGCGTGACGGGCGGAGTCCGTCATCCGGCGCCGGACCCTGGGCCAGGCTGCGTGAGCAGCTCAAGGGCAGCACCGATGTGGAGCGCATCACGGCCCGCATTGCGCTGCGCCAGGTGCGCCCGCGCGAACTGGTCGGCTTGCAGCTGACGCTGCAAAAAACCGGCCTGCTGACCCCGGTGTTGCAGGGGCTTGAGACCTATTTGACAAGCCTGGCCAGCAGCCTGTTGCCCCCTTTCGGTTGCGCCGAATTGTTGCAGCGCGCCATCGCCCAAGAGCCCGCCGCACTGGTGCGCGACGGCGCTGTGATTGCCAGCGGTTTTGACGCCGACCTGGACGAGCTGCGCGCCATCCAGACCAATTGCGACAGCTTTTTGCTGGACCTGGAAACCCGCGAAAAGGCGCGCACCGGCATTGCCAATTTGCGCGTGCAGTTCAACCGGGTGCACGGTTTTTTCATTGAAGTGTCGCAAGGGCAGCTCGACAAGGTGCCTGACGATTACCGCCGCCGCCAGACCCTGAAAAATGCCGAGCGCTTCATCACGCCCGAACTCAAGGCTTTTGAAGACAAGGCGCTCAGCGCTCAGGAGCGCGCGCTGGCACGCGAAAAGTGGTTGTATGAGCAGGTGCTGGATGCTTTGCAGCCCTTTGTGCCCGCGCTGACCGAACTGGCGCGCGCGCTGGCCACGCTCGACGCCCTGTGCGCTTTGAGCGAACGCAGTCTGACGCTGGACTGGTGTGCGCCGCAGTTTGCCAAAGAGCCCTGCCTCGACATCGAGGCCGGGCGCCACCCGGTGGTGCAGGCGCGGCTGGCCGAGACCAGCGCTGGCGCCTTCATTGCCAACGACACGCACCTGGGGCCAAAGCAGCGCATGCAGATCATCACCGGCCCCAACATGGGCGGCAAATCGACCTACATGCGCCAGATTGCGGTGATCACGCTGTTGGCCAGCATGGGCAGTTATGTGCCGGCCAAACGCTGTCGGCTGGGGCCGATCGATGCCATCCACACGCGCATTGGCGCGGCCGACGACCTGGCCAACGCCCAATCGACCTTCATGCTGGAGATGACCGAGGCCGCGCAAATTTTGCATGCGGCCACGCCCAATTCACTGGTGCTGATGGATGAAATCGGGCGCGGCACCAGCACCTTTGACGGCTTGGCGCTGGCCTCGGCCATAGCCACCCAGTTGCACGACAAGACCCAGGCCTACACCCTGTTTGCCACCCATTACTTTGAGTTGACCGAGTTTCCGGCCAGCCACCATGGCGCCATCAACGTGCATGTCAGTGCCGCCGAGTCGGGCCGCAACATTGTGTTTTTGCACGAAATCCAGCCGGGTCCGGCCAGCAAAAGCTATGGCATCCAGGTGGCGCGCCTGGCCGGCATGCCCGCAGCGGTGCTGAACCAGGCGCGCCAGACGTTGGAGGCGCTGGAGGCGCAGGCATCAACCCAACAAGCGCAGATTGACTTGTTTGCCGCGCCCGCCGTGGCCGAAGTCGCCACGTCCAGCAGCGCCGTTGAAGACGCACTGGAAGCCATCAACCCCGACGATTTGAGCCCGCGCGAAGCGCTGGAAGCGCTGTACCAGCTGAAGAAAATGAGCCATGCCACAACAAGGTAAAGACCCCCTTCAATTGGCCCAACTGTCATGGCAACCATACCCCCCGAAGCTCAAAAGACGGCTGTCATTGCGGCCCCGGTTCTATTGCAAGCTGGCAGCTTCAGGCACCCAAGTGTCCTACTTTTGCCTGCGCCCTTTGCCCTCCTCCACCTTTTTTCGCAGGAAGGCCGGAATGGCCATATTGGTCCCCCGATGGCCACGCAAAGTGCCGTGTCAATCGCCGGTAGATCAACGCCTTCACTGAACAGATCAACAGAAAAAAGGACCGGCAATCGTCTATCTGCCAACTGTGCCAGCGCAGCGCCACGACTCACATCTGAACTGGAATGAACTGACGCAGCCGCGACGCCATTCTTGCGAAACTGTTCGGCCATGTAATCGGCATGGCGCACTGACACACAAAACGCCAGCGTGCGTTTCTGTGCTTTGTTGCGCCATTGTGCTAGCGCGTGTCGGGCGCGCGCCAAGGTAGCCAGCTTGTTGGTTAGTTGCTCAGGGTCAAAACGACCATTGCGCCAAGGGATTTCCTTGTAATTGACCGATTCGTCCCAAATGCCAAAGTAATGAAACGGTACCAGCAGACCGACTGTGACACCCGTAAATAGGTTGCAGGTACCTTCGACTACAGGGTCTTGGCTTGCCCTGACGCGGACTTTCACCGCGCTAATGTCGCACCTTCACGGGCGCACTCATTGCGGGCTTGACCTGGAATCCATGACTACCGGACTTCCTGGATTGCGGATCAGGTCCGGAATGACAATGACAGGGGTATCCAGGATGACAACCGCGTCCTTTTACGTCAACTACCTATTTCTCCAGCACATACGTCCCCGGTGCGTCGGCCAGGGCCGGGAATTTTCGGGTGGTGGGAGGGTAGGCGCTCACCATGTCGCCGGTGCGGGCATGTAGCCAGGCGGTCCAGTCGGGCCACCAGCTGCCGGGCTTTTGCTCGGCCTGCTTGAGCCAGAGCCCGGAGTCATCATGGGCCTCGGGGTTGGCCACCCGGTAGCTGCGCTTGGACGGGCTCACCGGCGGGTTGACAATGCCCAGAATGTGCCCGGAGCTTGACCGGACAAAACGCACCGGCGTCTCGGGGTGGATGTCGCGGCGGATCAGGTAGCACTGCTGCCACGGTGCAATGTGGTCTTCTTCGGCGGTCACCGCGTACAACGGCTGGGTGATGCGGTTCAGGTCAATCGGCTCGCCGCCAATGCTCAGCTGGTCGCGCTTGACCAGATGGTTGTGCAGGTACATCTCGCGCAGGTAGTACGAATGCATGGCTTGCGGCATGCGCGTGGTGTCGGTGTTCCAGAACAGCACGTCAAACGGCGGCAACTTTTCGCCCATCAAATAACTCTGCACCCAGTAATGCCAGATCAGGCTGTTGGAGCGCAGCAGGCGAAATGCACTGGCCATCTCAGCGCCGTCCAGATAGCCTTTTTTGGCCATCAGCTCCTCCAGCGCGCTGATGCAGGCTTCGTCAATGAACACCTCAATCTCGCCGGGGTGGGAAAAGTCGGTCAGCGAGGTCAGCAGCGTCCAGTGCGCCACCGGCATCTTGTCGGCGCCGTAGCGCTTGTTGGCCCAGGCCATGTAAGTGGCGGCCAGCGTGCCACCAATGCAGTAACCCACCAGATGCAGCTGTGGCACCTTGCAGAATTCGGTGGTCACCCTGACCAATTCGCTGATGCCCTCCTGCAGGTAGTCGTCAAAACGCACATCGCGCATGTCGGCGGTCGGGTTTTTCCAGCTGCTGATGAAGACCGAAAAGCCCTGGTCGGTCAGGTGTTTCACCAGGCTCTTTTTCGCCGTCAGGTCCAGTATGTAGAACTTGTTGATCCAGGGCGTGACGATCAGGATGGGCATGGCGCGCACCTGCGAGGTGGTGGGCGCGTAATGGATCAACTCCACCAGCCGGTTGCGAAAAATCACCTTGCCGGGGGTGGTGGCCAGGTCCTTGCCCACGGTAAAGGCATCAGGCTCGACCATCTGGATGTTTTTGGCCGCGGCATCGCGCATGAAATTGCGCAGCCCCGCCTGCACACTCGCGCCCCTGGTTTCAACGGCGCGGGCCATGGCCTGCGGATTGAGCCAGAAAAAATTGGTGGGCGATACCTTGTTGAGCCAATTGCGCTGCCAAAAAGCAGCCTGACGGCGCGCGTGGCCCGACAGGCCGGGCGTTTCCAGACAGATCTTTTGCAGCCGGTTGGAAAACGTCAGGTACCACTCCTTGTAGATGTCCCAGGTGGCCGACTCGGTCCAGATCGGGTCGGCAAAACGGGCGTCTTCGGGGTTCTGCTGAAACACTTCATGGGTGGGCATGCCGTACATGCGGCGCAGCGCATGGTCGTACAGGGCGACGAAATCCGAAGACAAATCATCCACGGCCTTCAGGAACTCCTGCGGGTGCATCAGCAAGGCCACCTGGGCATTGATTTGGGAAGACACGATGCCGAAGGGATCGGCCTGCTTGTTGATGGCCCGAATGGCTGCCTCAAGCGGTGCCAGGCGGGTGCTTTCAACCCCGTTCTGGCGCGTGATGTGACGATTGGACATGATGGTAGACCTTTGTTGACATACCCAACATACTACACACCCGCCCAAAAGAAAACACCAAATAAATCAATAAATGCCGCCAAGATGCCTGGCTCTTGATGTGTTCTGGTGATGATGGTGGGGCCAGGGGACATCGCGGCGGGGCGCCGCTCCTACAGGGGGGAAGATTGCAGGGTGCGGACGATGGCGCTGCCGACCATGCCACGGCGGCCGGCGACGTAGATTTTGGGTTGAACGCTCATTTATTTTGTTCTGCCGTAATGGTCTTCAAAACGTACGATGTCGTCTTCACCCAGATAGCTGCCCGACTGCACCTC
>JALNWC010000127.1 GCA_023231075.1 Rhodoferax sp. | reverse complement strand
TGCTGTCCTGCCAGGTCACCCTGGGCGGCAGCCTCTTCACGAGCGGCTTCCAGGACATCGAGGGGCGCAGGCTCCGGATGGGTAGATAAATCGCCGCGCAACTTGTCGAGGGTATCCTCAACCTTGAGGGTGCGCTCCTCCAATTGTTCATTCTTGGCGTGCAGGGTAGCGTACTGCTCCCCGAGTGCCTGCACGCGGGCGGTCAGCGTAGACAGCGGAATTAGCGTGCGAGCCTGTTCGGCTGTCATGCCCTGCGCCAGTTCTGGCGCAATCGCGGTTAAATGGATAGCGATGCTTCTTCTTGCGGCATCGACGTCTTTCTCGATGCGTGGCAAACGTTCTATCGCCCCGCGCCAGTCCTTAGCGGCGTGATGCAGCCGCTCGATCATGGTCGCATTGGCGATCAGCGCTTCGCGCACCACTAACGACGATCGCTTGTGATGCAGTCGTTCCAATTCTGCCGCCGCCTCGCGTTGCGCATCAACGGCGGTGCGCAGTCGCTCTTCCGCCTCAATTCGATGCTGTGCGGCCTCCTGCGGCAGCAGAGGGACGTGTTCGAGCGCACCCAGCTCCGTTAGCTTTGCCGCTCTCTCTGCTGCCAAGGGCAGGTTGGCAGCGATTCGAGACAATAGCCGCTGTTCATTTCTTAATGCCGTTAATCCGTCGCGCAGCGCAGCGTATTTTGTCTCGGCCTGACGCCTGGCCCGGTCGGCCTGTTCCCATGAATGGGTGCTGACCTTCGTATCCCGTGCCAGCTTGCGCTTTTCTTCCAGCTCCTTGATGGCGACGTGGATCACGCTGGTACTGGCGCGAGGCCGAAAAAGGGCCGAAGCTTCACTATCCAGCTGGCCCAGCAGTTGCTGCAAGCTGGCCATCCCGGCAGCGGCTTCGAACAGGCTTTGGCCGATTTCCCCTTTACCCGCCAGCAGGGCTTCGCTGCCCCGGGTCAAGCCTTCCATATCCAGGCCGAACAGGGAACGGTAGAGTCCTTCGTCCAAACCTCCGAGCAGCCGAGAAAGCGCGTCTTCCGACAGCGGTTGATCGGTCAGCTCTGCGCCGGTTTCTTCATCCAGCGCAAACAGCGTCTGCTTGCGGGCTTTGCGACGCATGACGGACAGTCGCGATCCTTGCTCGGTGACCAAAGTCGCGCCAACGCGCAATTGGGGGTACGGATGCAGAAAATTGTCTGCGGTGCGGTCGTCGATACCAAATAACAGGCCAGTCAGCGCCCGCAAGGTGGTGGATTTGCCAGCCTCGTTTGGGCCGTAGATCACGTGGAAATTCGGGCCGTCACGGAAATCGAGGTGTCGCTCTGAAAATGCGCCATAGGCCTTAAGGTAGAGACGCGCGATCTTCACGAGGTCGCCCCTTCACCGGACAGGCGCGCAATCAGTTCCCCCTCGACCTCGCTCAGGAGATCGGCGAGCATGTCGGGGGTGTCCAAAAGCAGGGCATGTGGCCCTTCCCTGAGTTCCACTGGCAGCTTTTGTTGCAGGTCCCGGATTGCCGCCTCAGCCATTACGCCCCGCGCCGCATTATCGGACGCCAAGCCACGCAGTTCGCGAACCAGAAGACCTAGCGGATCATCACGCTCGGCGACGCGTTCGAGATCCAACTGGGGGTGTGTCGTCAGTTCGACTTTCTCAATCCAGACTTGCGCATTCGATGCCTCAATGGCCGCGCTGCGCAGTTGCTGCTCCACCGTCTCCGGCTGGATTGCGAGTATGCGGTGCAACGGCCCATTCCCGGAAATCTGGATCCTAATTGCTAGTGTTCGGCCTTCTGCTTGGGCGAGTCGGCCGCGAATTCCCACTGTAGCGGCATCCAGGAGGGCATCAAGGTCGGGCAGTTCTGCGATGTCGAGCGACAGGGTTTCCCAGCGCATGACATCCAATGCAATGGATTGATGCTCCAGCACCATGCCGTTCTCGACCGATAATAGAGAGCATCCTTTAGCGCCAGATTCGCGGATATGTCTTCCTTGCGTATTGCCTGGATAAACCACCCACGGTTCGCGCGAAACTATTTCCGCCGCATGGACGTGTCCCAGTGCCCAGTAGTCGTAACCCTTGCCCTGGAGGACGGACAAGGTCGTGGGGGCATAGTTGTCGTGTCCGGGGCGACCATTCAGGGATGTATGGAGCAGACCGATGTTGAAACAGTCCGGAATGGGGGCCGGATAGGCAAAAGCAAGATCATCCAGCACGGCAGGCGTGGCAAAACTCTGCCCGTGTACGGCGACGCCAATCTGGTCGAGAACGACGGTCTCGGGCTTTGCGTCATTAAGCAGATACACATTGCGCGGTAGGCGCAGGGACTTGGTGAGCTTGCTTGCCGCGTCGTGATTACCACGCACAATTGCGACCGGGATACCTTCTTCGGCAAGTTGCGTTACCCCTTTGACGAAGAAAAGCCCCGTATTGTGGTCTGGCCAGTCGCCATCATAAAGGTCACCGCCAATTACGACGAGGTCGACACGCTCGCGCAAGGCAGTAGCAATCAAGTTTTCGAAGGCGCGACGGGTGGCCCCGCGAACATCATCCACTGGCGCGCCTTCATACCGATCGAGGCCGCGCAAGGGGCTATCAATATGAAGGTCTGCGGCGTGTAGAAAGCGCATTTTGTTGTTGATCGTCCCGGCAGAGATGTAAAGGAATCACAGCATTCGATGATTGTATTGTCATCTTGAAAAATTTGCACTATCTTGTCGTGGTTTGACGATCAACGGTAGAACCTTATGCCGAAAAGCCCCCACGAAGGCGAAATCCTCACCATCAAGCAGGTCGCTGAATACCTAAAGGTCACCGAGCGGACGATCTATCGGTTGGCTGCTGTCAAGAAGATCCCGGCCTTCAAGGTGGGCGGGACGTGGCGGTTTTCACGTGCCGATATCGATAATTGGATTAGGCAGCAGTCATTGGTGGATCAAGAGGATGACAGCACTAGCTCAGCGAAAGGCGGGCGCTGACCATGAGGCTGATCCACAACGCCGGCGCGGATCGAGTCATCGACCTTATACGCCCGCACCTCCAGCACGGCGGTCAGCTCGGCCTTGTCTCACCTTCGTTCTCCCTCTTTGCGTTCGCTGAACTGCGCGACGTGCTGGCAGGGTTGGAGAAGGTGCAGTTGATATTGCCCGCTGAAGATGGCGCACTCGAGTTTCTTGGTGGTGATGGTGATCGCGCTGCTCGCAATCGCCTCCAGGCGCGGTGGCTGGCAATTCAATGTGCCAAGTGGATAAACGACAAAGTGGAGCTGCACCGTGCGCTCGGGCCGGTACCTCAAGGCGCGGCGGTGATGCACAATGGGCAAGCGAGTCCTGAGCAGGTCGTGCTGGGTTCCTTCGCTTTCAGTACCGATGGCCTGGGATTGACCCCAGGTAACCCGCTGAGCCTGATCCAGGCGTCCGAGTCAGCCGATGAGGCAAGCCAACTCGCCCGTTGGTTTGATCAACAATGGACGGCCATGCGCGCCCAGCCCGATACACGCGCAACGCTGATTCAAGCCTTGCAGGCGATGGGTGAACACCGCGACCCATTCACCCTCTACACGCTCATCCTGCATCACCTGTTTCGTGACAGCGGCAATGAGATGGACGAGGAGCGCATCGTCAAATCCGCCACGGGCATCCGCAATACGGTGGTGTGGAAGAAGCTGTTCAAGTTTCAACGCGATGGCGTGGTGGGTGCTATCGACAAGCTGAACCGTTTCGGCGGCTGCATCATTGCCGACAGCGTTGGCTTGGGCAAAACCTTCGAAGCGCTGGCGATCATCAAGTACCACGAACTACGCAATGACCGCGTGCTGGTGCTGGCACCTAAGCGCTTGCGTGATAACTGGACGCTCTACAAGACCAACGACAAACGCAATAGCCTCGCAGCCGACCGCTTCAACTACGACGTGTTGAATCACACCGATCTTTCGCGTGACGGAGGGCACTCCGGCGACATCGATCTTTCCCATGTGAACTGGGGAAACTACGACTTGGTTGTGATCGATGAGTCTCACAACTTCCGCAACAAGGCCACGCACAAAGACAAGGAGTCACGCTACGACCGGCTGATGCGCCGCATTATTAAGGAGGGAGTAAAGACTCGCGTGCTCATGCTCTCGGCAACCCCAGTCAATAACCGGCTGGCTGACCTGAAGAACCAGATCTCATTTGTCACCGAGGGCGACGACACTGCGCTGCTTGATCATGGCATAGCCAGTATTGATAGCACTACACGCCTGGCGCAAAAGCAATTCAACCGCTGGCTGGAATTGGATGAAGCAGAAAAGACACCGACCCGTCTGGTTGAAATGATCGGTTTCGATTACTTTACCCTGCTGGATCATCTGACCATCGCCCGTTCACGCAGGCACATTGAAAAATACTACGGCATCAGCGAGACAGGGCGTTTCCCGGATCGCCTGCCACCCATCAACATCAAGGCGGATGTGGATAGCACAGGTGAGTTCCGCTCCATTCGTGATATTAATCTTGAAATCCGCCGCCTGAATCTGGCCAGCTACGCACCGTTGCGCTATGTGCTACCGCACAAGCAAGCCGCTTACGATGCCAAATATAGTACCCAGATTCGCGGCGGCGAAAGCTTTTTCCGCCAGGTCGATCGCGAGGAAAGTCTGATCCACCTGCTGCGCGTCAATGTGCTCAAGCGCATGGAAAGTGCCGTGTCTTCATTTCGGCTTACTGTTCAGCGGCAACTGAAAGATGTAGAAGCCGTACTGGAGCGTATCGAATCTCAAGTCGGAGAACTCGAAGAGCTGGATATTACCGATGTGGACATCGAAGACCCAACCTTTGAGAGCTTGCTGGTAGGCAGGAAAGTCAAAGTGCTGCTGGGCGATGTGGACCTCATCCGCTGGAAACAGGACCTCATCGAAGACCGCAATCGCCTTGCCACCTTATTGGCGGCTGCCATGCAGGTTGACCCAGATCGTGATGCCAAATTGCAGGCGTTACGCGACATGATTCAGAGCAAATGCCGCAACCCAATCAATGAAGGCAACCGCAAAATCATCGTATTCACTGCTTTCAGCGACACGGCGCAATATCTTTACGAGCAAATCTCCGATTGGGCGAAAAAGGAGTTCGGTATTGAGGCTGCGCTGGTCACGGGCACAGGGCGCAACCAGACCACTATCCCCGGCTTGCGTAAAGACTTGGCCACTATCCTCACATCTTTTTCGCCACATTCCAAAGAGCGTCCGGAAGAGCTGGCGCACGAAGGCACGCTGGACTTGTTGATTGCCACAGACTGCATCTCCGAAGGCCAGAACCTGCAAGACTGCGACTGGCTCATCAACTACGACATTCACTGGAATCCGGTGCGCATCATTCAGCGTTTTGGCCGGATAGACCGCATCGGTTCACCCAACCAGCGCATCCAGCTCGTCAACTTCTGGCCCAACATGGAATTGGACGAATATATCAACCTCGAACAGCGCGTCAGCGGGCGCATGGTGCTGCTGGATATTTCCGCCACCGGGGAAGAAAACCTCATCGAACAGCAATCCGGCAACCAGATGAACGATTTGGAATACCGGCGCAAGCAACTGCTCAAACTGCAAGACACCGTGATTGATCTGGAAGACCTCTCCGCCGGTGTTTCCATCACAGACCTTACACTCACTGACTTCCGCATCGACCTTGCCCAGTATTTCAAAGCGCATCCTGGCAAGCTGGAAGAAATACCATTAGGCGCGAGTGCAGTGACGACCAGCGAAGATGCCGACATTCCGCCGGGTATCGTGTTCTGCCTGCGTGCCGAGGGGGCAGCCGCAGGAAAGATTACCGATTCTGGCTACCCACTCGCGCCGCACTACCTCGTGCATGTTGGTGAGGACGGTAGCGTGTTGCTACCCTACACCCAAGCCAAGCGCATACTGGATCGCCTCAAACGATTGAGCCTGGGGCGAGACCTGCCCGATGCCACCGCCTGTACCCGTTACGACAAAGAAACCAAGCAAGGCGAAGACATGCGCCATGCCCAGCAACTGCTTGCGGCGGCTGTAGCCTCTGTTGTGGGCAAGAGTGAAGAGCGTGCCGTTGCTAGCCTGTTTTCACCGGGCGGTACGCACGCCATGAAGGGCGAGTTTGCCGGAAGTAACGATTTTGAAGTGGTGGCGTTCCTTGTGGTCATGCCTGGGGCGAGTACATGATTTTGCAAGACCTGATTGCCGCATTGGAACTGCCAGCAAGTTGCCGTGTGGATCAGCGCATACCCAAGAAGCTGCTGGTGGAGAACGGCGCACCCACTGCCAGCGACAAGCGCCAAATCAACGACGGTATTGAGGAAATCCAATGGCTGGCCGCACTCAAGCCCAACACCATTGGCGTGCCCGACTATCGGGACGACATGCGCGAGTACCTGGAGATCGCCGTGTTGAGTGTCACACTAAGAGGCGACGCGAAGGCCGGAAGGTTGGCTGAACTCGTGCACCGCGCCGTGCCTTATCCGATGGTCCTACTGTTGAACTCGGAGCAGAGCCTGATGCTTTCCGTGGCACACAAGCGCTGGGCACAGAACGAAGTGGGTAAGGTGGTGCTGGATGGCAGTGCGGTGGCCGTCACGTTGCCGGGCGACGCACCATCACCTGCTGTCGAGATGGCGTTCATGCAGGCGTTGGCGCTGGGGCGCCAACCACAGGCAACGCTCTATGCGCTCTATCAGGGCTGGATGGAGAGCGTACAGGCCTTGCTGGCGGCAAGGCTGACCGGCACGTTCAAGGCCGCTGACAGTCCGGAACAAGCGGCGGCCCGTCGCCACACACTACAGGAATGCGAGCGGCTGGAACTTGAGGCGACCCGCTTGCGCACGCAGGCCGCCAGGGAAAAACAACTGGCGCGACAGGTGGAACTGAACCTCGCGCTCAAGCGCGTGCAGGAGCAACTGGCCTCAGCACGCCAACAGCTATGACGATTGAACGAACGAATGATGGAGAAGAACATGCAATTAATCGACGCGACCAGCCCAGAGGCCCAATCTGCGAACATCGTGGCCGACAATGTCGAACAGCTCAAATCGTTGTTCCCTGAACTGATCACCGAGGGGCCGGGCGGCGTGTCGATCAACGTGGATGTGCTCAAGGCACTTGTGGGCGATAACACCGTCACG
>JALNWC010000126.1 GCA_023231075.1 Rhodoferax sp. | reverse complement strand
CCTGCCACCCGCTGATGAGCTGGTTTTTGTGGCTGGTCACGCACCGATTTACTGCCAGAAAATCATCTATTACAAGGACGCAGCACTGGTGAAAAGACAGATGCTGGGGGCCGCCAAACTGATTGGGAATTCGGTGATTGATGCTCGGGCAAAGAACGCTCGAAGCTGACTGGCCAAACTGTTGAAGCATGCCAGCAAAACAACGCAGTCTCGTACCGCTTTATCTGACGCTGCTGGTCTTGTCGGTGGTGGTGATTTTTGCCATGGTGGCAAAGTCTGCTGGCATCGTCTTGAATGTCACTGGCTCGATGCCGGACACGGTCTACAAGTTGGGGCATGGTGAAAAAGGTAGCCTGGCCAGCTTTTGCTCGCCCATTCCACATCCCTCCATTGGTCACGGTTCATGCCCTGATGGCAGCATGCCCTTGATCAAACGAGTGGTGGGGGTTGCGGGTGATCTTGTGATGGCGACGGATCATGGTGTTGAAATCAATGGACAGCCAGTGCCGAATTCGAGGCCGCTTGACCTGGATACCCAGGGCCAGGCGCTGCCCCATGTGCGCGGAAGTTTTACGCTCAAGCAAGGGGAAATCTGGACCGCCGGTGAGCACCCGAACAGCTTTGATTCACGGTATTTCGGGGCTGTGAAATTTCCACGGAGTGACTACCGCCACATGACACGCAAATCTTCGTCCGGTTTTTTCGAACAGTGATCGATTTGCTGCGCGCCGTGTCACGTCGGGAGAATTGTGTAGTCCGGCCAAAAGAGCCAGCCATTCCGATAGCAAGAACCATTGATTGCGGTGTCAGCCTTGCCAGTCATTCCGATTCAATACCGCAAACTGTGCGTGCTCACACTGGCTAAAACGTAGTTCAGCTACAGACCCGTTGGAGCCGTTCGCGACAGGCAGCTTTATGGTTGCACAGTTCGACTCCAGTCAGAGACCGTTCATGGTATTTGGCGACGTGCCCAAACCCGTCGTTGGATCCCCGCAACTGCTAGTCACAAAGCAGGCACTGAAGTATGTGGTCGCAGATCTCCGCCAACGCTGACTTCTCGATTGCGCGATTGCCGAGCAAGCAAAGTGCATCCCCTCGTTGATGCTGAAATTCGGTTCAAAACGGCACGGCGAAATCGGAGTCCGCTGGCGGAATTTCGTCCGACGCAGAGAACACACGCTGGATTTCCTTGAGCTTTTCCAGCAGTTCATCGAAGGTGACGATGGTCACGTCCTTGGTTGAGTTCCGGAAGAGCTCGAAGGACTTCTTCTCGTCCTTGCCAGTCGGGATCGTGCCAACGATGACGATGCATTGAATCGAATAGGGGTGCACGTTGGTTAGGCCGGACTCATAGGCCTTCTGCGTGAAGCTGTTTTGCAAGCGGTACTTTTGATCAAGCACCTGCGACACCGTGCCGCTTACCTCCGTCGTTGGCACGTGTAGGTCGGCCCTGTAGGGAATGGTCTTCAGGAGCGGGGGCTTCGGGCGTTTGATTTCGATGAGCGCTAGATTGCCCGTGTAGCGCTGGGCCAGCAGGAAGTCGGCGATCTTCTCGCCCGCGCCGCGAATGGTCGCGCCGCCGACATAGGCTTGATCCTGAACTAGGAAGACAGGGTATGCAAAGGCGAGGCTGAGGATGAACGGGTTGGCCTTTAGAAATTCCTGCCACTTCGGTTCAGTCAGGTCCTTGGCCAGCATGTCCTCGAACTTCTGGATCAAGGTGCCCAGCGTGACCTTCTCGATATCTGATCGAAGGGCCAACAACGCAGCGGCATCGGTCTTGGCAATCTCTTCCTTGTCTTTCGCGATGATCGACATCGCAGCCTGACGGTCGCTGCGAGACAGATTGGAACGCTCGCCACCAATCTTCACCAACTCGTAAATCGCGCCGGGCCGAATCTTCTTCGTCCGTAGCGGAAAGTCAGCGGGCACGACGGCATGGAGCAGATTTGTATATGCAATAAGGAGCTTGTCTTCAAGCGCCTCCCGCTGGTATCGGTGCGCGATGTTGTCGATTGCCCGGCGCAGTTGCTCAAAACGTTTGACACCGAGTCGGTACGTCGGCGGCGTGACCGTTGTCTCGACACCTGATGTAATCACGAGTTCGGTAATCCCGGGGATATCGGCAATTGCGTTGACGAAGAAGCGGTACTCCCACTTCAAACCAAGCCCGTACTGGAATTGTTTGGAAAACCCGGTCGGCAGGCTGAGCAGCAGTTCTTCAAAATCGCCGGGATCGGCTGGCAACGGCCAGCCATAGTTATCACTCTCAATCGTTATCGTCCGGAGGTTGTCGTGACGGGGCTTCAGGTAGTCAGCTACTCCGCGCCGGACGTTGATCGGAAAAATCCGCAGCGCGCTTTCAGTGACCGTCGCCAAAAGCACCTTGTCGCGCGTCGCACTCGGCCCGGAGTCGTCTGCCTCATAGGATTTCTCGCTGATCGCGACATAGAACGCGTTCACGCAGGCCTTGCCGCCGATGGTGCCGTGCTCGATTTCGAGCACGGGGTCAAAGGGGCTCGCTGATGGTGGAAGTGTTGCCATGAATAGCCGTCCCTGTTCGTTGTGTCGCTCTATGCGCTCGCCTGTGGCGCGAAGGTGAATCGGCCTGAAGGCGTCGCGGAGAACAACGCAAGCAGATATTCGCGGTCCGCGTCGCGCCTCACCAAGACGTGAACGTCCGACTCCCAATCGCCGAGGATGGCGAAGTTCACCTTGTCGGGGTCGAGCGCTGCGAAGGCCTTCCTCAGTCCGTCCTCGTTCTGCTGAATGTGCGTCGCAATCCAGACACCCTGTAGTTGTTGGTCGGGGCTTGCGGGCAGGAACTTCTTGTTGAGGCTTCGAAATAGCAGCGCGGGATCGTGTTCTGGCTCCGGCATCACTCTGCTGCCGTCCTCCCGCGTCATCTGTTCAATGAAGTCCTTGCTGCGGCTCTTCACGTCGAGCATCACGCGACGGTCCGGCGCGTGAACGACCCAATCGATAGTGCTGTTGCCAGTACCGAGTCCAGTCACTTCAAATTGAGCTGGCATATCTGCATGCACCTTGCTGCCGGGAATCATTTCCGCAAGGGTCACGGCATGCCGCTCCGGATCATTCAATCGCGCGTAGTACGCCACGCGCTCTTGCCCGGAGAGCCTTGCATTAGCCGTGATGATGGCGCGGTGCAAATGATCAACCGGGACCCACATATGCGCACCCCAGACCAGCGTCCCGTCGATCTCGAAGGGGACGCCGAATTCGTAGCGCCACAGACTCGTCAGCTTGTCGAGGAATGTTCCCGCATCGATCAGCGGTGCGGGAATTCCCGCGAAGCGTTCGGTGGCCTGTTCGACTGACAGGCCTTGTTCCCTGGCGCGCTGAAGAAGCTGATCCTTCAACACACTGTGGTCGCCAACAACATGCGGGAAGACTTGATCGATCATCATCACAGCGCCCTCACCGCAAGGTCGCGCCGACGAGTTCGACCGACTCTCTGGTTACGGCGGCCACGTCTTGCAGGAACGCGTTCCTGTCCGGTGACGGCGTTACGTCCGGCACCGGGGCCGCAAGGTCATAGACGCGCTCGGCGATCAACTTGGCGCGTCGGAACGTGGAGCGCGGGCCCGACTCGTCATAGGCGCTGCGCCAGTCACTCAGGCGCTCCAATTTCACCCGACGCGAGGCGAGGTCAAGCAGGCGGCGGCTCAGGTCTTCGGCGATGGCATCGAAGATGTGTTGCTTGTCGTCGTCGGTCGGTTCGGGACCGTTCCAGGCCACGGGGTTCTGAAGCAGGACATAGAGGCGCTGCTGAAGCTGCTGCTTCAGGTCGGCGACCGGACGCAGCGTGTCGTATTCGTCAGACCCCATCGCGAAGCGGCGGCTTAGGGCCTTGATGCGCGTCCAGTGCTCTTTTTCCATGCCCTGCTTGACCGAGAGACCGAGGCGGGGCCGCCACCCGTTGTGGAAGCTTTCCGCCGCGCGTTCGACGGCCAACACGAGATTCATACGATCGTAGATCGGGCGCGAATCAATCGGCTTCGGACGATCGATGATGCCGTCGATCATTTCCAGCAGCTTGCCGAGCTGACTGGCCGTCCGCTTCCCGTCCTTCGATTCAACGTCCAGCTTTTGATCGAGGTCCGCGAGGAAGACCCGCGAGGTTTTCATGCGCGCACGCAGCGCCCTTTCGGCGAAGGGGCCGAGGTCTTCGCCGATGGCGGAGAGCACGTTTTCTGCCGATGCCAGAACGTGCTGGGAACGAGCCGAAGGGTTCGGCAGGTTGTCGCCGCTGACCTTGTCGAAGTGCGTGAAGGCGAAGATCAGCTTGGCCGAGTTCCCCGAGGAGACGAGCTCCTTCATCGCAGCGACAGGCGCTGCGAGCATGGGCTGCGTCGCGTTGTCCACCAGGATGACGGCATCGACCATGTCGATGCGCTTCGAGAGCGTCGTCGAGATCGTGGACATCGAGCGCGGCGTGTGGCCGAGGCCTTCGCCGTCGAGGAGCACGAGCTTCGGCTTGTCGTTGGGCCATTCCGGATAGAACGGGCCGGACACCCGAACGCCGTTGACCAGCGGTGTCAGCAAGGTGCCGAAGAGTGGCGCGTAGTTCGAGGCGAACCTGGAAATCGACGCGATGAACGCATCGCGATCCCTGGTCTCCCACGTCCACGTCAGAGGCCAGCCCACTTTCGTCTTCTGAAGCTTGCCGTCGGGCAGAAAGGCGGGAGCAAACCGCTCTTCGATCTCGTCCATGATGGCATCGACGATCTGCTGAAAGGCCTCGTCGTCGCGTGTCCGGTTGTCAAGCTCCTCCTCAAAGAGCTCGTCGATGACGCGCTGGTCCTTCTCGTCGGCTGCGTTCAGCTCGGTGCGGAGCGATTCGCCGTAGCGCGCCGCGATTTCCTTGACCGAGGCCAGCGCCGACGACAGCACTTCGTTCGTGCGCTTCAGGAAGTCGCCGCCTTCGGCGTCGAGGGCGCCGTTGCCGTCATCGTCGAAATCACTCGTGTCCTTGACCGGGCCGTTGCCGAGGACGTAGTTGAAGCGGAAGCGCTGATTGACATGCGTCAGCAGGCGGCGCATCTGGTCGGAGTCGGGTTCGCTCCGATATGCCGCGAGCACTGCGGCGGATACGCATTCCTTCAGATGCTCGCGCACGTCTTCCATTGGGAAGAACGTGACGACGGCGCAGTACGGACCCTCCTGCAGGATCACTTCGGTTTCGTGAACCGTGGTCTTGGCCGTTGAGGTCGAAGGGAACCGCTCTTTCAGCGGGTCGGTGCCCATGAGCTGCCGCAGGAGCGTTGTCTTTCCGGCCCCCGTCGTGCCGAGAAAGAGCGCGCGCCGATAGTCACTGGACTGCGAGGACGGAAGCCCGATCACGCCGTCCCGCAGGGCGAGGAAGTCGGTCTCGCCGCCTTCGAGCTTGTAGAAGAAGATATCGACGACGCGCGCGTCGAACAGACTGAGGGCCTGCTCGCGCGCGCCCAGGTCCCAGAGCTGCGGGCTCGCCAACAGCGCGTTCATCTGGTCGCGCAGCGTCGCCGCCTCCTGCTCGTTGTCCGTCTTGAGGCTTTGCCGGACCCGCAGGCCTTCCTTGCCTGTGGTGGGGTCCGTCCGCTTCGGGTGCCGGAAGATGACGGCCCAGGTGTTGCGGCCCTGAGTCCTGCTTAGACTCGCCAAGTAGAAATTATTGCTCATATCACTCCGTTGTTCCAATGTTGTTCCATTTCACTCAAGACGTAAATATAGCTGCATATTTCCGCTTTGTCAATAAATTTGGTACAACTTTGGAACAACAAGATTTCAAGGTAATTTGCAAAAACAACGGGGTCAGTTCGACACTATCGCCACCTGCCTAAGTCCACAACCCGACGATGAAATCCGGGTGGCGAAGGATGCCTGCCTTGGGGGCTTCATTGATGTCGAAGTACCTGGCTCTCTCATCCTGAATCAAATACCCGAAAGCCGCCGCAGGTCAGCACCCTGTACTGGTCGAGTCCGGGTACCCCTTTGGTTGAATTCGCTGCCATGCAACTGACATTTGGGCTCAGGGAGCCAATGTCAAGTATCTGGCAGGCAATTTGAATTTCTGTAGACCCGCTTCCGCTGCCAAGCCGGTGCTCGCCCCAATAATTTGTAGCCACATCGGGTGGCTACATAGGATCGGAATGACTGTTCTTTTGAATCGGAGCTGGTTGCGTTTTTGCGCCGAATCCAGCGGCTTCCTTGGTCGGATTGCGCACGAATTTCGCTGCTAAAGCCCTATTGCGCGGGCAACTGCAACGATATCGTCAGGGGCAATGACTTTTTGAGGCAAAGAAGGCACCGACCGCATTGGTAAATCCTTGATCACCCCAGCGCGTCGCAATGCCATGGCCACCAGCTCTGTGCAATAGAGCTTTTTACCGTCATCATCAAGCACCAACTGGTCGTCAAAGGGCCGCCCCAAAAGCGATTTGGCAGCGCTTTGAACGGCATCGACCTTATTCATCGGCATCAGCAACACTTCACCCTCTGAAGCCTGCTCTGAACTGAAAAACACCTCCGGTTTTTCGAGCCTGGTGCCCGCGCCTGGCATCGCACTTTCAATGTAGATTGGACCATCAGGTATCAACTGCACGGCGATGCCGACATGACTCCATTTGCCACCACCCTGGCCGAAAAGCACGGCTTGCGTGATGGGGTCATTGTCCAGCCCGCGCCGTGCCACAACTGCACCGGGTCGAACTGCTGCAACCACACGATCTCTCCAGGCCTGGGTTTCTGCCTTGACAAAAGTGGCCGTCGCCATCAAGGCCATGGCCACCACCAAAGTCGTCCACGGCATGGCTGCACCTTTCTGAAAACCCAACCCGCTTGACAAATTGAGCCAGCGCACTTGCCCGTGCTTCATTTCCACCGTAAAAGTAATCATTTTAAAATGGCAGATTAATCTATCGAAATAGCGAAATAAATATAAATAATTGCCGTCATTAAAAATTTTCACGTCATGGCGTAAGTTTTACTAGAAACGATAGTTGATATATCTAAGGAACCGTCCGATGACCTCGATGGATATAAACCAAAATACCGGAAAAACAAATCTGCAAACTGTCAACCATGCGCCAAACCCCATCAAAGCCAGGACGGCACCTTGCTTTTGATCCCATGCGAGCGACCCAAACCAGAGTGCTCCTCCCCAGACCAGGCAAGTGACTG
>JALNWC010000125.1 GCA_023231075.1 Rhodoferax sp. | reverse complement strand
GCGGGCGCATTGCGTCGTTGCTACTCGCTTGTGTGGCATAGCCACACGGCACTCGCAGCGCCTGGCACTGCATCCCGCCAGCGCTCGCCATAAACGGGACATTGGCAATTTCCGCATCCCTAATCCAGTGCCGCTGGATCGGCCCGCAGCATCAGGCGGGCCAGTTCGGCGGCGGATGAAATGGCGGCCTTTTCCATGATGCGCTGGCGGTGGATGTGCACCGTCTTTTCGCTGATGCCCAGGCTGGCCGCAATCAGCTTGTTCGGTTGGCCGCGCGCGATCAGGCGGGCGGCTTCCTTTTCGCGGGGCGAGAGCGCGGCCAGCACACCCAGGGCGGCATCGCGCCGCTGCGTTTCTTCCAGTGCCTCGGCACTGCGCCGGATGGCCGCGGCCACGGTGTCGAGCAGCATCTGGTCCTTGAACGGTTTTTCGATGAAATCGCTGGCGCCGGATTTCATGGCCTGGACCGCCATCGACACATCCGCATGACCGGTCATGAACAGGATCGGCAGAAGCACACCGCGCTCGCGCAGCACTTGTTGCAGTTCCAGGCCACTCATGGCCGGCATGCGGATGTCAAGCAGCAGGCAGGATGGCTGGGTGGGCGGCGCGGCAAGATCGAGGAATTCTTCCGCCGAGGCGTAGAGCTTGACGCTCCAGCCCACTGAATCGAGCAGAAAGCGAAGGGAGCGGCGCAGGCCCGCATCATCGTCAACCACGTGGACGAGACAATCTTCAGGTGGGTAGGTCATGGTGCGGGAGTGAGAAGGAAAAGCACATACCCGGGCCGTCGGCATTGGGCTCGGCCCAGAGCCGGCCGCCATGGGCTTCGATGATGGTTTTGCAGATCGGCAGCCCAAGGCCCAGGCCATCCGGTTTGGTGGTGAAAAATGGTTCGAACAGGTGCGTCAGTTGTGGCGCTTCGAGGCCGCAACCCCGGTCAATGACGTGGAGATGAACCCAGTTGTCAACGGCTTCGACAATGACCCGAATGCCTTGCCGCTCGGGCCTCAGATTGCGCCCGGCATCCAGGGCATTCTTGAGCAGGTTCAGCAGGACTTGCTGGATTTGCGGACCGTCTGCCAGTACCCGGAAACTGGCAGACAACCGGTTGTCAATGTGGATTTCAGGCGGGTGCGCCAGCATGCCGACCACCAGGTGCCGTGCCTCTTTGGCAATGAGCACCAGGTCAACCGGGTCGCGTACGGCGACACGTTTTTTGGCGAAATGGCGAATGCGCTGCACGATGCCGCCGGCCCGCTCGGCTTCATTGACGATCTGGGTGCAGGCCTCGCTGATGGCCTCCGGCGTCAGGCGGCCGCTGTTCTGGCGGCGCAGCACCGTGCGGGCATAGGTGCCGATGGTGGTCAAGGGTTGGTTCAGTTCATGCGCCAGGTTGCCCGACAATTCGCCCAGCACGGACAAGCGTGAGAGATGTTCCATCTGCTCCTGGCTTTCACGCATGCATGACTCTGCCTGTTCCCTGGCATGGAGGGAATCACCCAATTGCGCGGTCCGACGGTGGACCAGATGCTCGACCCGGACGGTGTGGATGATCCAGGCCACCAGCGCCATCAATGCACCCAGCAGCCAGGGCCAGAAACGACGTACCAGCCCTTCAGGGGTGATTTCCCGCAGGTAGGCGTAGGGGCCGACGCGCAGTTCCCGATACAAGTCATGTACCGGCTGGTAGTCCGCCGGAACGGTCCAGCCCATGCCGTCTGCTGCTTGCGGCATGGACAGCAGGGCGCGGGCGACCTGTTTGGCCAGCACCGGGTCGGTCTGCCGGGTGACGGCAAGGGGCCAGTCTGGGTAAAGGGGGGTCGACAGCGCGCACGGAAACTGGTTTTCCTGGCGCGGCGATAACACCCGGAACTCCGCTGGCGTGAGCCGTTTTTCGCGCACCATTTGCTCCGGCACACAGGCGCGCATGATGCCGGCGTCCACTTTGCCCTGTTGCACGGCCTCGACGATCTGGTTCATCGGCAGCCCAATGAATCGGATTTCCTTGAGGTCCGACGCTGGATCAACCCCGTTGCGCAGCATTTCTTGTGCTGCCAGCAGGTAGCCGCCAAAGGCGTCCGGTGCAACGGCAGCCACCCGTTTCCCAGCCAGATCGGAGAGTTCTTTCAAATCCGCTCGGTCGCTGCGCACCAGGACCACCGAACCCAGCGCCTTGGCGGCTGACACCCCCACAGACTCCAGCGTGGCGATGCGGCTGAGGCCGAACTCGGCCTCCATGGTGATGTAGTGCCCCGGGTTGGTGATGACCAGATCGACACCCTCGCCAGCGATGGCCTGGCGCAAGCTTTCGGCGTTATGGTTTTCCAGGCGGAAATGGTGTTCTGGCAGCGCCTGGTTCAGGTAGCTGATGAGCGGATTCCAGTCGGACGTTGATGCGCGCTCCCCTTGGTAGGCAAAGACACCGATCGCCACATCCTTTCCCAAGGCCTGCGATGGATTGAAACAAAAGAGGGCGATCAAGCCGACCAACCAGCTTGGTCGCAGAGTCTTTTTGTAGTCGACGATATCCATGGGATCAGTATAGATAAATGGCCTGTGTTGATTCGTTGCCATCGAGCTTCGCCGGGAACGAGCGCGCGATGCAGCCTTGAGCTTGTTGTACAGACTGACCGGTCGGGAAGGTCCCCTTTGGGTTCGGGCTGGATCTGCGGCAATAATCCATGCCAGGGTCGGGCAAGCGCCGGGCTTGTAGCAGCGTATGGCAACAGGAAAGAAGGGTCGATCCCATGGCAGAACAATACATTGAATTCACCACCGACAAGCAATTTGTTCACCGCGTTCGCGAACTCAAAACCATCGAGCTGATGATCAACATGTATTGCGCCGCCCATCACCATGGCAAGCCACGGTGCGCTGACTGCATGGACTTGTTTGACTACGCGCAGCGCCGACTGCAACGCTGTGTGTTTGGCGATGCCAAGCCAAATTGCGCCAAATGCGTGGTGCACTGCTACACCCGGGACATGCGCGAAAAGATCCGGGTGGTGATGCGCTGGGCCGGGCCACGCATGCTGTTGCGGCACCCGATTCTGGGCATTCGGCATGTGCTGGCCGACCGCAAGCCCGTGCCCTTGCTGCCGAAGAAACGTGGCACGGACACACCCACCGAAAGCTGATGCGACTTCAGGGTGCTTGCCATTCCTGGGTGGCTGGGTCGCAGGGTTTTGAATCTGAAGCGGGTTCTATTCCCCGGCCGTGGCCAACCTGTCACTGGGCAGCAGCCAGTCCACCGCGGTCAATGCCGCCGTGGCCGGGGCTGTGAACACGGCAACGGTGCGTGACGTCCATTCGAGTGCTCCGGTGGCGAATGCCCTGGTGTCGGGCCGCTTCAGTTCGGGTGGCTCGGCCAGTTGCACCACGGGCAGCACCGGCCGCTGCACCCTGTCCAGTGCCAGCCTGGCGAGCACGCTGACCGTGACATCGTTCACGGTCAGTGGTGTTGCCGGTTCGGGGCTGGTCTATGACGCGAACCAAAACGCTGCAAGCCAGCTTTCCATCACCAAACCCTGATCCCGGCCACCGCCACAAGCTTTCTTCCTTCCCGTCAGTCGTTGGTCGTGGCGCGTACTTCGGCCAGCGTGGTGATGCCCGCCAGGACCTTTTCAATGCCGTCCTGGCGCAGCGTGCGCATGCCCTCGGTGATGGCAACGGCCTGGAGGTCCCGGGGGCGGGCCCGGTGCTGCACCTGTTGGCGTATCTCGGTCGACGAGGACATGAGTTCGTGCAAGCCCAGCCGGCCCTTGAGTCCGGTGTCGGCGCAGTGGGCGCAGCCGGGCGCGTGGTAATGCTGCAGGCGACCATTCAGGCCGTAACGCGCGGTCCAGATATCGGTCAGGGTCTGGTGATCATGTTCCTTGTGCGCTTCGGGCAGGGCTGACTGGTAGTCCTGGATCAACTCGACCAGCACGTCATCGGGCAGCGGCGTGTGCGTCACGCATTTCGGGCACAGGCGGCGCACCAGCCGTTGCGCCAGGATGCCCTGCAGCGAGTCGGCAAAGGAGAAGGGATCCACCCCCAGATCAATCAGTCGCACAATCGTCTCGGCGGCCGAGTTGGTGTGCAGAGTCGACAGCACGAGGTGACCCGTCAAAGCCGCTTCAATGGCGATCTCGGCGGTTTCCTGGTCGCGGATTTCACCGACCATGATCACATCGGGGTCGGCCCGCAGCAAGGAGCGCAGCGCTGCCGCAAAAGTCCAGCCGATCTTCGGGTTCACCTGGATCTGACGCAAGCCGGTCTGGGTGATTTCAACCGGGTCTTCGGCCGTCCAGATTTTGCGATCCGGGTTGTTGATGTGGCCCAGGGCGGCGTGCAGCGTGGTGGTCTTGCCTGAGCCCGTCGGGCCGACGCAGAGGAACAGGCCGGACGGGCGGTGCATGATGCGGTCCAGTGTCTTGACATTGGCCGCGCTCAAGGAAATAGCGTCAATGGCCATGGCCTTGGACGATGCCAGAAGGCGCATGACCACATCTTCGAGCCCGTTGTTCGTGGGGATCGTGGCGACACGCAGTTCGAGCGGAAATCCGCCGTATTTGGAGAAGTTGATCTTGCCGTCTTGCGGCTTGCGACGCTCCGAAATGTCGAGGTCGCACATGATTTTGACGCGCCCCACCAAGGCGCTGCTCGAACTCATGGGCAGTTCAAGGTAGTGGCGCATCACCCCATCGATGCGAAACCGGATGAGCACTTTTTGCCGCTCGGGATAAGGCTCGATGTGGATGTCGGACGCGTTGTGGGTGAATGCCTCCTTGATCATGGAGTTGATCAGGTTGACCAGGGTGCTGTCGGACTGTTCAATGGAGCGATCTTCCTGCAATTGATCTATGGACTCTTTCGTCAAATCATGGGCGAGCTGGAAGGCATCTTTCCTGTCGGTGTTAGGCGCTCCCATTTTGACGACGGGCGCCTTTTCGGTCGTGGTCTGCATGCCGCGCATTCTGATCTCGCGATGCAGCCTGACGATGGTCACGAGCAAGTCCTCCATGTTGGCCATGACCGGGATGATTTTCAGCCCCGCGCAGAACTCAAGCTCCTGGTTGCCTTTGAAATTCAGCGGGTCGGGCATCGCCACCACCAGCGCCTTGGGCAACTCCAGCAGGGGCAAGGCATGAAGCTTCATTGCCAAATTCAGCGGAATGCGACTGATCGCAGCCAGGTCGAACGGAAACCTCTTGAGGTCGACCAAGGGGTAGCCCATTTTGCGCACCAGCGCGGACTGCAAGTCGGCTTGCGACAACATGCCCGAGTTGATCAGGATTTGACCCAGGGGAAGAGACTTGTCTTCCTTCTGGCGGCGCAGTGCTTCATTGACCTGGGAAGCGCTGACCAGGTCCAGCGCCACAAACGCTTCACCCAAAGGAATGGGCTTCAGTATGGCCTGCAGTGCCAACGCATCGATGAGTTGGTCGGGCGTTTCCACCAAGCCATGGACCGGCTTGGTGGAAGTGGGCAAATTGCCGAAAACCTCCAGGTTGGCGGGGACCGTGGCGGGGGAATCCGGAAAGTTGACATCGGTTGCGATGTACCCCTTGTCGTTGTGAAATTTCATCTCTCCCTTTCCATTAATTTGTGGTTTTAAGAACGCATCGGAACGCAAGGTCCTGGCGACGGTGACGACTTAAAAATTGATTTGGAGACGATTATCTCAGCGCGAAGTACAGGCGGACACGGGCTATTGCAGCGATGCCAATGTCAAAGCCTGCATGGAGGCCAAGATGGCGCCCCTGCTGTCACTGGCTCGCCAAGACCCTTATGTATAGCTATACATAAGGCGCTTAAACCGCCCTAAAAATTTGAGAGTTGGCGCAGATCCGCGCCAACGACCAAGCCATTGCACCGCCGAACGCTTCCATTGGCGGCACGCTTGTGTCATCTTTGTCGCATCACAGACAGCGCCCCGTGACACAGGACGACACGTCGGCAAATTCCCTGTCCCACATCCGACAAAACAAGGCCAAGAACACCGGTTTTCAGGTGGCACGAATTTAGCTATTAACTCTGCATGCGGCCATGGTCGGTCGCGAAAAGGGTTTCCATGCAAACAAATGCAAACGCCAGTTCAATGCCAGCCACAACCTATGTCGGCATCGGCCAGATCAAATCACTGGGCGCCAAGCTCGACCTGCCTGAAACGGGCGGCGGCTGTGGCACGGTAGGCAGCGAGGGCAAGGCCAGCTGTGGCAGCTCGGACGGCCCGGAGGACATGCCCAAGGCCATCTGGGACAAGGTCAAGGATCACCCCTGTTATTCCGAAGAAGCCCACCACCATTTCGCCCGCATGCATGTGGCGGTGGCACCGGCCTGCAACATCCAGTGCAACTACTGCAACCGCAAATACGACTGCTCCAACGAGTCCCGCCCCGGTGTGGTCTCGCAAAAACTCACGCCCGAGCAGGCGGTGCGCAAAGTGGTGGCGGTGGCCAGCGAAATCCCGCAGATGACGGTGCTCGGCATTGCCGGCCCGGGCGACGCCCTGGCCAACCCGAAGAAGACTTTTGACACCTTCCGCATGCTGCAGGAGCAGGCGCCTGACCTCAAGCTGTGCATTTCCACCAATGGCCTGGCGCTGCCGGACCTGGTCGATGAAATCTGCAAATACAACGTCGACCACGTCACCATCACCATCAACATGGTGGACCCGGCCGTGGGCGAAAAGATTTACCCCTGGATCTTCTGGAACCACAAGCGTCTCACCGGCTACGAGGCCGCCAAGGTGCTGCATGAACGCCAGATGCTGGGCCTTGAAATGCTCACGGCGCGTGGCGTGCTGACCAAGATCAACTCGGTGCTGATCCCCGGCATCAACGACGAGCATCTGATCGAGGTGAACCGCGAAGTGAAAAAACGTGGTGCTTTCCTGCACAACATCATGCCGCTGATTTCCGAGGCCGAGCACGGCACGGTGTTTGGCCTGACCGGCCAGCGCGGGCCGACGGCCTCCGAGTTGAAGGCGGTGCAGGATGCCTGCATGGGCGGTGCCAACCTGATGCGCCATTGCCGTCAGTGCCGTGCCGATGCGGTGGGTCTGCTTGGTGAAGACCGCAGCGAGGAATTCACGCTCGACAAACTTGAGCAGATGGACGTGGTGTACGACCTCGACAAGCGCCGCAGCTACCAGGAAAAAGTGGAAATCGAGCGCAACGCGCAGCATGCCGCCAAACAGGAAGCCCTGGCCGCTGCCAGTGCCGTGCCGGTGGGCGATGATCTCACCGTGCTGGTGGCCGTGGCCACCAAGGGCGGTGGCCG
>JALNWC010000124.1 GCA_023231075.1 Rhodoferax sp. | reverse complement strand
CGGGCGCTGCTGGCGCAGGCGCGCGCCGAAGGTCTGGCTTATCTGGAATTGCGCGGCAGCCCGCACAAGTACCGTCCGCAGGACCCGATTGGCTTTTTGCACGACTTGCGCGCGGCCCTGCAGCAGGCAGGCGTCCAGGTGGGCGCAGCGCCAAGCCCGGCGGGGCAGGACGGCTTGTGCATCGGCTTCCTCTGGATTTTGGACCGCCGCCAGCGCGACACCCTGGCGCAGGTGGTGGCGCAAGCCACCGCAGCGCATGCCGAACTCGGTGGCTTTCTGCTCGGCCTGGACCTGGCCGGCGACGAAGGCACCCACGCCCCCGAAACCCTGGCCAGTGCCTTCACCCCCGCATTTGCCCACTGCCTGCCGCTGACCATCCACGCAGGCGAAGGCGAAGCCGCCAGCAACATCTGGCAAGCTGCCTACCATCTGCACGCCGACCGCATTGGGCACGGCCTGACGTTGGCCGACCACCCCCAACTGCTGGCGCGCTTTCGCGACCGTGGCATCTGCCTGGAACTGTGCCCCAGCTCCAACCGCGAGGTGGTCGGCTTTGCCGACCCAGCCTACCCGGCCAGCCACGGTTTGCCGCGTTACCCGCTGCGCCAGTTCATGCAGGCCGGCTTGCCGTTGGCCTTGTGCACCGACAACCCCGCCATCAGCCGCACCACCCTGGTCGGTGAATTCCTGGCAGCCGCCCGCATGACCGAAGGTGGCCTGAGCCTTTGGGAATGCCTGGCCCTGATGCGCCAAAGCTTTGTCCATGCCTTTTTACCCAGCGCCCAGCGCGAATCGCTGCTCAAGCGGGTGGACGGGCAGATATTTACCCTACTGACGACACGATAAATTAACCATGCCCGCCCACCACACCCACCTCTGCCTGGTCTCGGCCCAGGCCACACCCAACCTGCTGCCCGTGCTTGACGAAGCCTGGCGCCCGCGCAAGGTGGTTTTGGCTTGCAGCACCCAGATGAAGCAGGCCGCCATCGCCCTGCGCGCGGTCATCCAGACCAAATGCCCCGGCCTTGCAGTGGAAACCCTGGAACTGCCCAACGCCTACGACTACGCCGCGCTCAGCGACACCTTCATGGATTACCTGGCCGAGCATCCCACCGAGGACATCGCGTTGAACGTTACCGGCGGCACCAAGCTGATGGCGGTGGCGGCGCAAGAGGTTTTCCGGGCAGAAAACAAGCCCGTGTTTTATGTCAACGTGGAAAGTGACGAAGTACTCGTGCTGGGCCAAAAAGCCACCAGCCAACCCCTGCGCGCCAAGCTGAAGGTGCACGAAATGCTGCGCGCCCACGGCCACACCGTCACCACCCAGGAGCAGCCCCAGGTGAGCCGCGAACTGCGCGACCTGACCGCGCGGCTGATCGACCATGTGGCCAGTGCCGGGCGCGCGCTGGGCACCGTCAATGCGCTGGCCCGCGCGGCCCGCGACAACCCCACCCTGCGCGTGGAACTGAGCCCCGCGCAATACGACTCACGTTCTTTGAGCGACATCATTGCCCTGTTTGCCGACGCCGGCCTGCTGCGCCAAACCGGCCAGGTGCTGATGTTCAAAAACGAAGAAGCGCGTTTTTTCGTCAACGGCGGCTGGCTTGAATCGCATGTGTTTGAGGCTTTGCAATCCTTGCGCGCCCAGCACGAGGGCCTGACCGACGTGGCCATGGGCGTGCGCGTGAGCTTTGGCGGGCCGGATGCACACAACGGCAAAAGCCGCGACAAAAACGAAATCGACGTGGCGTTTTTGTACCGCAACACCCTGCACCTGATCGAATGCAAAACCGCCAATCTGGCCCAGGGCGGCAAGGGCGACGACAACAAAGCCACCGAAGCGCTGTACAAAATGGAATCCCTGCTCAAGCTCGGCGGCATCCGCACCCGCGGCATGGTGGTGGACTACCGGGGCCAGCTCGCCAGCAGCGAAGCCGACCGCCAGCGCGCGCAAGAGGCCGGCATCGCCATCGTCTCGGGCGCCGCACTCAAAGACCTCAAGGGTGCCATCAGCCGACTGTGGTTAGCCAAGGGAGCGTGAAAATTGCCGTCGTGCAAAAATGCGATTGACTCAGAAATCCAATTAGACACCCATGAAACACACCATACAAATCGAATGCCCGCCCGAGATACTGATGGGGCTACACCTGGATGCACATCGGTTTGGTGATCTCATCAAACTGCAATCAGCCACCGCCTTGTTCAAAGAAGGCAAGTTGTCATCGGGCATGGCCGCACGTTGGTGCGGCATGCCACGCGTCCATTTTTTACTTCAAGCCATGCAGTCAGGGGCTAACCTGCTTGAAGACACCGACGACGACTTCGCCCGGGAAACGGCTTTGCTGTGATGGTCGTTTCAAACACCACGCCGTTCATTTCGCTTTGCAGCATCAATCTGCTGCACTTGATGCCGTCCATTTTTGGCTCAATTGTGGTGGCAAGTTCGGTACAAGAAGAATGCAAAGAAGGTGGCAAAATTTTTGTACCAGACTTGAAGACCCTGCCCTGGGTGACAGTGCGGTCAGTGCAAGCCCAAAAGCATCTTCCGGTACTTTTTGAGCTTGATCGTGGCGAACGTGACACCTTATTGATTGCAGCAGAAAACATTGGCAGCATCGTGCTGATGGACGAAAAACTGGGGAGAAATATGGCCGAATACTTGGGGCTCCAAGTCGTTGGCACGCTAGGTATTCTGGCAAAGGCCCGCAAATTGGGGATCATTGAGTCGTTTTCAGGAGCAGCACTGGAAATGCGTCATCAGGGTATTTTTTTCAGTGAGGCATTGATCCATAGAATTGCCGCCAACCTCGGCGAGTCCAGTTTGCACTAAGGGATGCGGAAATTGCCAATGAACGTCCACCCCCTGCCCATCGCCCGCTACCGCTTCACCGCCCGCGTGCAGCAGCCCCTGGCCCTGCCCGACTACGCCGGCTCGCTGCTGCGCGGCCAGTTTGGCGCGGCCCTGCGCAATGTGGCCTGCATGACGCGCCAGCCAAGCTGCCCCGGCTGTCCCTTGATTCAGACCTGCCCCTACACCCGCATTTTTGAAGCCCCACCACCACCCAAAGGCAGCCACGCGCTGCAAGACTTCAGCCAGATCCCCAACGCCTACGTGCTGGAGCCCCCCACGCCCGGCGCCCGGGTACTGGATGCCGACGACGACTTTGAATTCAACCTGGTGCTGGTGGGCCATGCCACAGAGCAACTGGCGCTGGTCATTTTTGCCCTGCAACGCGCGCTGGCCCAAGGCCTGACGCGCGCCCGTGTGCCAACCAACCTGCTGCAGGTGGACTGGGTCGATGCTGCGGGTACTGCGCACCCCATCTGGTCGATTGAATCGCCCGTGCTGCGGGAACATGTTGCCGTGCTGACGCTGCCCCAGGCCAGCCTTCGGGCCAGCCCCCATCCCAACCCTCCCCCAGAGTGGGAAGGAGCAGACACCGGCGCATCGCTCAGCCTACACATCCATACCCCGCTGCGCCTGCAAAGTCAGGGCAAACCACTCGGCATTGGCCAGCTCACACCCCGCGCGCTGATCGCCACGCTGGCCCGGCGCACCGCCTTGCTCATGGACTTCCACGCTGGCCAAAACGGCTGGGGCGAGGCCGCCAAACACATCACCCACCTGAGCGAAAGCCTCACCGACACCCAGGAACTGCACTGGTTTGACTGGACGCGCTACTCCAGCCGCCAGCAGCAAGAAATGACATTGGGTGGCGTGCTGGGCAGCTGGACGCTGCACGGCAACGCGGCCACCCTGGCCGAAATCTGGCCCTGGCTGTGGCTGGGCCAATGGCTCCACGCGGGCAAAAACGCCAGCATGGGCCTGGGCGGCTACACCCTGGAATGCGTTCGCAACCAGTCCGCAAAGCCGTCTTCAGACAGCTCCCCAGCGGCCACCGCCCACATGGTCAGCACACAGTCGGCGTCATCCGCCACCAGTCGATAGCCGTTCAGTCGCAAAAAAAGCGCCGCCGCCACAAACCCAGTGCGCTTGTCGCCATCGATAAAAGCATGGTTGCGTGAAATGCCATAGCCGTAGGCAGCCGCCAAAGCTGGCGCATCGGGCTGGGCATAAGCGGCCAACTGAATGGGGCGGGCCAGGGCAGAATCCAGCAAACTGGCATCCCGGATGGCACGGCCGCCCCCGTGTTCGGCCAGCTGCATGTCGTGAACCGCCAAAATCACCGACCGATCAATCCACACCCACGCCGTCATTTGGCCAACTCGTGAAGCACTTTGCGGTGCGTTTTCATCAGCTCACGCGCCACCCGCATTTGCTCTTCAAAAACCGGGTCATGCGGCGTGATGCGTAGCCCATCCGGCGAATCAGTGACATAAATCACATCCCCCTTGTCCGATTTAAGCTGTGCCAACAGCTCCTTGGGGAACACGGCCCCCACCGAATTACCAATCTGCGTGAGCTTGAGCGTGAACATAAAAACCCCTTCAAGTTATAACATTTGTAAGATTGTAAAAGCGAAACTGCAGAACCGATCGCCCCCACGGCAAGCTTGCCGCACCCCACAAACACGCAACCGGGCGAAACAATCACGCCCATGCCCCAACGCTTGCTCCACCTGGCCTGCTACGACGTATCGGAACCGCGCCGCCTGATCGCCGCGCTGAAACTGGCGCGCGTGTATGCCACCGGCGGACAAAAGTCGGTGCACGAACTGTTTTTAACGCCCGCCGAACGCATCGCGCTGGTGGAAGACATGAGCGCCCTGCTTGACCTGGAAACCGACCGCTTCTTGCTGCTGCGGCTCGACCCGCGCAGCCGCGTGCACACGCTGGGCAAAGCCGTCCAGCCCGCTGATCCGGACTATTTTTATGTGGGGTAAACCGTGACACTGCTGCTACTTGACCGCGCCCAGCTCGAAATCAAATCCGAAGGCGAAACCCTGGCCCTGTACGAGGCCGGCACGCGCCGCGGCACCGTGCCCATCAAGCTGCTTGACCGCTGCGTCATCCACGGCGCGCAAACCCGGCTTGACACCGGCGTGCTCATGAAACTGGCCGAAGCCGGCGTCACCACCACCCTGATGAGCCCGCGCAGCCCGCGCCGCGTGGCCCTGGTGCTGGGCAGCCAGCACAACGACGCCGCCGTGCGCCTGGCCCAGGCCCAGCGCGTCATGAATGATGCCGCCTGCCGCCAATGGGCACTGGCCCTGGTGCGCAGCAAAATCACGCGCCAGCGCCGCACCCTGCTCACCCTGCAAGCCGCCCGCCCCGATGCCCGCAAACCCCTGTTTGACGCCCTGCAAACGCTGGACCCCATCCGCGCCCAACTGCAGGCTTTCACTCAAACCACCCCGGAACTCCCGGCACTGCCGACCCTGCTGGGCCTGGAAGGCGCCGCCGCCCGCGCCTACTTTGGCGGCCTGACCGGTGTGTTTGCCCCGGCCCTCAACTTTAGCGGGCGCAACCGCCGCCCACCGCGCGACCCGGTCAACGTCTGCCTGTCTTTGAGCTACACCATGGCCCACATGCAAGCCGTGCAGCACTGCGTACAAGCCGGGCTCGACCCCATGCTGGGCTTCTACCACCGCCCCAGCTTTGGCCGCGAAAGCCTGGCCAGCGATTTGATCGAGCCGCTTCGCCCTGCCATCGACCTGTGGGTATGGGAACTACTGCGCAGCCGCACCCTGTGCGAAGACCACTTCAGCCTGGACAAAGGCGCCTGCCTGCTCGGCAAAACCGGCCGCGCCATCTACTACGCCGAATGGGAAAAAACCAGCGCCACCTGGCGGCGCTACCTGCGCCTGCAATGCCAAAACCTGGCGGGCAGCCTGCGCCAACAAGGCTCGGTCTGGCTGGCACACCCTGACGAGGACGACGAAGCATGTTAAAAAACAAAACCACTTGCACCCCCCGGCCCGGCCCGGGCGCCCGAGCCTTGTACCTGGCTGGGCGCGAACACAAACGCGTAAGCTGCACCGCCGAAGCCCTGGTGGTGACCAATGCCCGCACCCAGGTCATGCGCTTCCCGCTGGTGCGGGTGGCCCGGGTGGTCAGCAGCACCGACGTGGTGGACTGGAGCGGCGCAGCCCTGGCGCTGTGCATGCGCGCCGGCATTGGCATCACCTGGCTCGACACACACGGCCAGGCACTGGGCAGCCTGTATGCCCAGCCCCGCAACACCGCCAGTCTGGCCACCGTGCTGGAGCTTTGGACCGAGCGCGCTGACGGCGCACAGCTTTACCAACATTGGCTGCGTTCGCGGCGCATGGACATCCTGGTGCGCTGGCGCACAGAACACGCCGAGGTAATTAGCCCGCAACAATGGGAAACCACCAAACGCGACTACGTGTACGCCAGCCAGTACACGGTGCACCTGCCCGAGCCCCTGCGCCACCTGTGCCTTGCTTACGTGGCGGCCCAGCTCAACAGCCATGGCCTGACCCCCCAGCTTTGGGGGCCGCGCCTGGAAAACATGGACCTGGACGAAGACCTGTGCGATTTGCTGTGGGCCGAAATGAACCTGGGCGCGGGCACCCTGGCCGACACCGTGCAAGACGACGCCACCACCACCCAACTGTTCGAGCGCTGGAGCGCGCGCAACGCCAGCGCACTCACCCTGCACCTGGTTCACCTGCACCGCACCGCGCTCAAAGCCATGCACACCTGAAACCATCAACCCGACCCGCACCATGGCCCAAAACGACACCGCCCGCTACCTGGTCACCTACGACATTGCCGACCCCAAGCGGTTGAGCCGCCTCTTCAGATTTTTAAAAAAACAAGGCGTGCCGATTCAATACTCGGTATTTCTGGTGGAAAGCAGCGCCGCAAAAATGGCAAGTCTGATGGTGAAAATAGCAAAAATGATTCACAAGGACGCAGATGACGTGCGCGCTTACCGCATGCCAGAAAACGGCTGGCAGGTGAGCCTGGGCGCCAGCATCTTGCCAGAGGACGTGCTGCCCGGTGCAGGTTCCCGATGAGCGCACCCTTGCATTTTGCTGGGCCGAATTCATTCAGCCAGCCCAACGTAGTTGGCACCGGCACTGACGCCGCCGGGCACCAAAACCAACATTCCGACTTATCATGCACAGCGCGCAAAGCGCGCAAAGCATTAGCCCTGAAAAAACGAACCGTCAACGCCAACCGTGCACGCAAGCCCATGAAAGCGTTGAGGATTCCGACCAGTGCCAAGTAAATACCAGCCCTGAATTCAAAGGGATTAAGACCCTGTCACGCGGCATAAGGAGAATTCGGCACTTAAGTAAATACCAGCCCTGAATTCAAAGGGATTAAGACGATGGCGG